>JAYUVA010000701.1:0-9091 GCA_043754375.1 Candidatus Kuenenia sp.
GGAGGCCGCTGCCGAAACACGCGGCCACAACCGAGCCATCAGCATCAACTCCGCCCGCCGAGCATTCACATAGACCAGCGTTCAAGGCAGCTCCCCAAAGCTGCCTTCTTTACGCAAACGGAGATTTTAAGATGGATGGCACCATGGTACCAAGCCATGTTGCCTTAATGAGGTGGATGGCACCATGTTGCCGTGCCATGTTGCCGCCTGGTGTAGCCTGTCGCTTCCTTGCCGGAACTGACAGTAGCCCAACGAGCCGCGTGTTCTCCGTTGTTCCGGCTTCAGTGAGTGCGGTTCGCCGCTGCGATGGCGCATAGACATCTCTGCTGCGGCTATGTCGATTGAAGCGAAGCGGTCACCTCGGCACAGGCAAATTCCGTGCTCTCCCCGTGCCGCAGCACTGACTTCACGAGCGATTCATTCCGCTTGGCCGTCAACAGGAAACTTGAATTCCCCCTGCCGCTCGACACAATCATGCTGTTCCCCCGCTGTTCCCTCCCCCAATCATGGTGTGTCCCGGTTGTTCACGCCTGGTGTGTCCCGGTTGTTCACGCCCGGTTGTTCACGCGTCCCGGTTGTTCACGCGTGGTGTTCCATCCCAGACGAGCTAAGACAGACAGTGCGTAGATCGCCCGGCACACAAAGTGGAAGACGCAAGTTGCGCCGTCGGACGGAACGGGTGGCATGTCTGCGAAGGCCACATCGCCCGAAGCCACTTCGGCGTGTCGGACCGGAGCGGCGAAGCGAACGCCGGTATCTCCCTCGGTCGTGACCACCGACGCGGCAAATGAAGTTCCACTTTTGGGGGCGGTCGATATGGGCGGCGTGAGTTGAAAGAGCAAGCGTAACTCACTCAGGACGGTTAGTCCTGAGGGAGATACGACGTCGGAGTTTCTGCCACCCAAGTGATCGACCGAACCGGATTCCGGCGCTGGTGAGCCTTGTAGGAAAACGTGCTTGGCTCGCCGTCAATTTGATGACAGTTGTGCGACGTCTCGCCAAATACTTCGGACATCCGGTCGATCAGACCGAAGCGCAATCAGGTCATTGGGACATCACAAGAATCGTTCGTCTGGACTAATTCGGCGGAAGAGATCGTCGAAAGGGTCACCCGTGCTTGCAATTCCTTGAACAAGATTCCTACCGTGTGAAGCACTATCCCAGAGCACTTACGAATACAGGTCTTACGAATTCAGCGAATCTGCTAGCATCAGGCGGTTTTTGCAAGACAAGAACCGCCCCTTTCCGACTTATCGCTCTGACAGATCCACGCCAAACCAGCCCGGCGGAAAACAACCCATGTTGAAAGCATTTACGACAAAGACGTCTCAGCACTCGCTGAGACACTTCGTTGTACTCAATTGTCTGGTCATTTTTTTGCCCGCCGTGCAGGCTCAGCTCGCAGGTAAGATTGACGACAAACCGATTGCCGTCGGCTACGCCCGTGACATTGGTCCGGTGGAAGTCATGGACTATGCAAAAAAGCTGATGGAACGGCTGAAGATCGGCGAGACGATGCGTGAGGAACTGACTCCCGAACGGATGCAGGCGCAGAGCGAGCAGTGGTTTCCCAAGGTCGAGCACCCTCTTTACGGCGTTGCGTATTACATGGTGACGGGCCCGATTCCTTCGTTCGAAAAGGTGTCGTTTCAGCAGGTGGTCGATGAGGCCGATGCTCGGCGTCTTGTGGACGGCCGCAAACGGCAGTATGGCGAAAGCGGCTCAATGGAAGATCTGGGCAATGGATGCTTCAAGGTTGTGTGCAAACGCACCAGATCGTTTTTGCTTCCGGAAGGAACCGATGAGACGGCCTATACGTCGCTGAACGGTCAGAATCCGTCATCCGTCTGGAAATACGAGTACAAAATCGTCGAGAAGGAGGGCAAGAAATTCGTCGAGAAGTCTCAGTCTATGTTGAACCTGTTTCGGTTCCACGACAACATGCTCTACGAAGGTGCATTTGACGGGCTGTTCACGATGGAGCTGGCGGCGGCGGACGCAATCACCAGCGGTGTCGACGGTTCCACGGATCTTGGCTTCGATGCGTACTTCGATCGGATTCCACACGGAATCCGAATGCTGGGCTGGAACATGCTGACCGCCGCCGTCGGGTCACAACTGCAGCAGCGGGATGATGAACTGGAAACCAGTTATGCAATGCGACGCAACTCGGGCGACATGGGACTTGCTCTGACGAAAGCCGTTTTGTTCGGCGTCGATCATTCCAAAGGCTGGCTGAGGTTTGCGTCGGAAGACGAACCGTCAATTCGCGGTGAGCTTCGCATCCGGGCTCGCAACAACAGTCAGCTCTCGAAACAACTGCTGGACGCAGGAGGCGTCAGCCGATTCGCTCCGATTCTCAGCGACAACGCCGCCGTAACGGCTCATCTCTGTGCGCGACTTCCTGAAGAAGCGTCCGCGGCACTACTGGCAACCGGAACGTGGCTGCAGGAAGCCATCGGTCGTGAAACGAACAACGATGCCGCAATGGTCACAGCCGCAACGGCGCTTTCGGAAACGCTTGTGGGCATTGCCGAGCACCGGAATTTCGAACTGTTGTTGAAGGCCGGATGGACAAAGGAATCGGGAGGTGTCCTTTACGGAGGTCTGCAGCTGAACGACAATCCTCAACTGCTGTCGAGCTTTCATCATTTTCTGACGCAAACGCCCGGCGCACCACCCAACGTTGGAGAGATTGTCGCTCTGACCGAAGTCGACGGTGTCCAGATGATCCGGATCCAGTTGCCGGCCGACGGTGTGGAATCGATCCGGACGGAATCCGGGATGACGATCAGCCATATCTGGCTTGCACATCAGAATTCCTGTCTCTGGTTTGCTGCAGGAACGGAGAACTCAAAGGAGATTATCCGGCAGTCATTGGCCCGCTGCACAGAAGGCAGCGTCGCAGCTCGCACACCGCTGGTCAGTCTTCGTGTTGACATGGAACGCTGGCTGTCGTATCCGCAAGATGACCCGGTCGGTATCGCACGGCTGCCGCATTACCTGGACGAAAACGCTTGGTGGTTTCCGCCGAACCCCATGGGATTCATGATGCCTGGCGGATACCCTGTTCCTAACGCGGACAAACCAACTCCCATCATGCAGCGTGCTTTTGATCTGGGCGGTTCTCAGCAGTTCTGGCTGACGCTTGAAGCTGACGACAGCGGAATTCTGCTGCAGATCAGCCTCGGCGAGGCCCTGGCAAATCAAATGCTCGCACGGATGATTGATGCTCTGGACAACATGATGATGGAAGAAGCGCAGGCGGCACAGGCGACGGCGGTGGAAGAAGCGGGGAAGTCTGTTCCGATTCCGGAACCTCCGGCTGAATAAGACTGAGTGGCTTGAAGTCACGTCGGTCCGCCAGACCGGCGCAGCCAATAATTTAATTTGTGAATACCGGGCGAGCCGGAACTCCGGGGAGAGCCGGAACTCCGGGGACACAGGTTTATACTTGACAGTTCAGCCTGAGTTGGTAAGATGGGCGGAAGGTTGAGTTTTGGGATTGGTTGATTTGTTTTGGGAAAGGTGGCTGGTCATGGCACGGTTGGCTCGAGTGGAAGTGTTTGCGGCGGATGAAATTGCGATTGTGCATGTGATGAATCGCACGGTGCGGCGGTGTTTTCTGCTGGGGGATGATGCGTTCAGCGGCAAAAACTTTGATCATCGTAAAGTGTGGCTCGATGAGCAGTTGATTCATCAGGCTCGGCACTTCGGGATGGATTTGCTGTGTCAGGCGATTCTCAGCAACCATTTTCACCTGGTCCTGAGGTCGCGACCGGATGTCGTGGCGGAGTGGGATGATTCTGAAGTCGCCCGGCGGTGGTTGATGCTTTGTCATGAACGCCGCGACAAACATGGCCAGCCTGAAGAACCGTCGGAATTTGAACTGAACCACATCTGCAAGGACAAGGCGAAGCTGAAAGTGATCCGCAGTCGGCTGAGCGATATTTCATGGTGGATGCGGTTGCTGAGCCAGAACATTGCTCAACGCGCCAATAAGGAAGACGGCGAGATTGGAAAATTCTGGCAAGCACGCTATCGAGCCGTTCGATTGCTGGACGAAACGGCGATTCTTGCGTGTGCGGCGTATGTGGATTTGAATCCGATTCGAGCGGCATTGGCCGAGACGATTGAAGAGAGTGATTTTACGTCGGCTCAGAAGCGGGCGATAGGGCTTCGCCGCCAGTGTTCAGTGTTCAGGAAACGCAGGCGACAGCGACGTCCCCTCATCCGGCCTGTCGGCCACCTTCTCCCCCGATTCGGTGGAGAAGGGACAAAGCAGCAGTCGTCACCTGGCTCCGGCGGAACTGCGGGGAGGTTCGAGTACGATCGGTCCATGTCTGAATAAGCATGGCGCTCGTTGCAGTAACAAAGGTTTCTTGCCGCTTTCAACCGCGGAATACCTGAACCTGCTGGACTGGACGGCTCGGCGGACACGATCGGGCAAGCGAGGTTCGACGCCGAAACAGTTTGCTCCGTTGTTCGATCGCCTGGGGATCTCGGCGGAGATCTGGTGTCGCCTTGTCAAGGATTTCGGCAGACTGTTCAGCGTCGTTGCCGGCCAGCCTCAGCGAATTGACGAACATCGTTCGAAGGACAGTTCGCGCCGCTACCGGACTCGCCAGGAAACCCGAGAGTTGCTGGCGACGGTGTAGCCTGTCGCTTCCTGGCCCGAACTGACAGTAGCCCAACGAACCCGTTGTTCAGGCTTCAGTGAGTGTGGTTCGCTGCTGCGCCGGCGCATGGACTTCTTTGCTGGGGGCGATGTCGATTGAAGCGAAGCGGTCACCTCGGCACAGGAAAATTCCGTGCCCCCCGTGCTCCCGTGCCGCAGCACTAAATTCACGAGCGGCTCTTTCCGCTTGGCCGTCAACAGGAAACTTGAATTCTCCATGCCGCTCGATACAATCATGGTGTGTCCCTGATGTTTCCTTTCCCTGTCTCTGATGATCGCTACTCCACTGGGAGGCGAGATTCTCGCGAGGTTCGGACCTCAGGTCCTGTGGCCCGGCTGCTTCTGCCTTTGATCATCACGATGGCACTTTACGTTGTGCTGTTCTCCCGACTGACAGTGGCTGCTATTGCGTCACACGCCAATCGGTGAATGTCGCGCCACCACCAAAGAACAGGAACCCGTTCTTTGAATGAAGGTAGGGCGCGAATTCATTGAAATCCGGAATTGTTGTTTCAATGTCGTCGGGAGATTCTCCGTCGTTATCCATATCCACTTTGAATGTCACGGCCGAAGCAGACTTGATCACGGAGATCTTGTGCGTTCCGGGTTTGTGGATCGCACCCAGCACCTGAATAGTGCCGCGGTCAAGGCGACCGTCCGCTCCTGTCTTCCCCAAATTTATCTGACCATCTCCGATATTCTTTTCAAGCGGGTATATTGTCAGGCGGACACAACGTTCAACCTCATGCAGTCGGTCAAAGGTCCCTTCCCCAATCCCCACGACGATCGAACGGTCTATTGGGTCGAGTGTAGGAGCTTCAGGAATTACAAACGTCACGTCGAACTGGAAATCCTGTTCCAGGTAGTTTCCAAGGCGTGATCGAACAACACTATTTGGCTTTACCGTCAACTTGCCTTTGGAGGAGAGTGCGTTGGAAAGGTCGAACGGCGACTTTGCTTGTGACGAACTGCCTGGACCTGAGCTCTTGGTTTTTGGTGCAGCAGGAGATGCTGCGTGGGATGCTGTTCCCAGGGTCAACCGGATCTGTTGGAAAGTGGAGCCTCCGCCGAAAAAAACATGACAATTCTTGGAATTCAGGAAAGGAGCAAAATCACCAATGTCCGGAATTGTCTGCTCAATATCATCAGGCGATTCACCGTCATTATCCACGTCGATCGCAAAAGTCACGGCCTTGTCAAGTTTTCGTATGATGACGCGGTGAGTCCCCTCGTTCGGAAGACGACCGATCAGTGTCCCTCCCGGGCCGACTTTCGACAGTCCCACTTCTCCCTGCATCGAAATGGGTGGGTGGATTCTCAGATTGACGGAATTTCCGGGCTCGTCACCAGCTTTCAGACTGCGTCCCTCGCCAATTCCGACGTATGCAATACCGTCGTCCTTCGTGATTGCAAAGACGATTTCGAACAGGAAGTCCTTCGTCAGGAAATCCTTTGCCGTTGAACGAATGTATTGTCGACCGCCTGAATTCGTCCCAAGCCCTCTGAGTCCGTCTCGACTGACAGCAACGGGAGACCGTTCAAGGAATGATGGCCACCGTTTCGATCCCTGGAAAGAATACCAGTCCCTGGATGATCTCTCCGGAGCGATTGACTTGGCCGCCGGCGCATCGTTCGCGGCGAGTGGGGCAACCGGGTGAGAAACTGAGATTGGTGTTCCCAGGCGAAGCAGTTCGACTGTCGCCCCAAATACTGCTTCAAAAGCATCACGCTTTACTGTTCCGCCAGGTACTCGGAGAATTCCCAATTGTCTTTGAAGTTCGGGGTTTGAACTGATTCGCCTGGATAACTGTTCTTCAGTCATACTGAGTTCCGCAGCAGCGAGTCTCGCATCCAGGGCATCTGAGAAACGCATTGCCATATTGAAGATCGGTTCGCCCGTGACTGAGGCTCTTTTGATTCCAAGTTCAAGCAATGCTGCAACGTAACGCTCGGAGTCCTGAATCTGCAGGCGGTCCATAGCATCGGCTTCCGGATAAATTGCCTTGATCGTTTCAATCTGCTCACGGAAACCTGACGGATTCGCCAAAGCACTGAGTCGCACTTCATCGCGTTTTTGGATGATTCCGCCAGCGTGACAATGAATACAGGAGATTCCATTGACGACAGTTCCATCGTTTTGACCAGGATCTTTGACAATCGACGTCGGGGCTCGGTCGATTCTCATCCCAGACGCATCTGCGAGGAAATAGGCCTGTAATCCGTTCGGCAGATTGAAAATAATTTCGCTGCCGTCGGCAGAAAACTGGAGCGGATTCGCAAAAAAGTTCCGTTCACCGGAACTCCCGGAAAAGTCATATGAAAGCCAGCAAACGCCGCCTGCGATCTGATGTCGCTCAATGATGCGTGGAAACGCCGAAATACCGGATTGATTGAATCCCGCTCGCGCAACGCGATCCTGTTCAACATCCGCATGAAAGTCAATGCGCAGCAGGCCCTGGAGTGCTTGCACGGATTCAGGTATTTCCAGGATCTGGTGGTAAAGTGGAGGTCGAGATGCGATCGCGACAAACCAGTCTGCCCGAATGATGGATAGTTCGCTGTCGGTGGCCGCCGCAATCCTGCGCTCCAGAGCCGATCGGATTTGATATCCGTAAGGATACCAGTTGAGTATTTCCAGCCAGGTCGTTGCCTTCCAGCGAAGGTCACGAATGTCAACTCGAAAAATAGTCCTTTCAGGGTCGATTGGCTGGGGCGTGAATAGTTCCCGCTCCCACGACAAACTGTTCAGCAACTTCGCCAAAGCAAGTCGATAGGTCTGCAATTCGTCGTCCGACCTTCCGGAATTCCAGAGATGCGTGATCGTAATGTACCGTTGAAATCGCTGATCGCGATCTTCCATCTTCCGCAAATCATCATCAACAAACTGTAACTGTGCGTCGTTCGTGATAAAGATCCGCGGCGCATCTGCGGTCACCTTCGCGCCGTCCACGATCCATTGACTCAGAAAGTCCACATCTTCCGCTGACGGCCTCGGCGACGCACCGTCGGGCGGCATGTCGCCGCTGAGGATTCGCTGGAGAATGACCGAGTTGTCTTTATCATGACTCTTGATCTTTCCACTGGAGACAAGCCTTCTGAGGTCGGAAATGTAATTCATTCCGCCTTCATTCGTTCCGCCTTCACCGTGACAACTATGGCAATTCTGCCGCAGGATCGACAGCACTCGTTCGGCCTGTTCGGGATTTTCTGAAGTCGTGGGTAGTGGTGTCATTGCAACCGGATCGCTTTCCGCAACGGAAGCTTCTGCGGACGCAGAGGCTTCAGCATTGGCTACGGGATCAGCATTGGCTACGGGATCAGCATTGGCCACGGCATCAACAGGTTCTGGTGACGCAGGTGCAGGAATCGGCATCAATGGATCGTCCGAAGTGGCAACAACATCGGAGATGTCGTTGGCTCGCGATTTATCGCTGTTGGACGATGCGACATGCTCCGGCGATTCAACGGACTGGTCAGGACCGGGTTGCTCGGAGGATGGAGACTCTCCTGCCGTGATTTCGGAGGCGTTCAATGAATTCGCCTCATCGATTTTGGGCGTGGCAGTTTCCAGACTCTCATCAAATTTCGTTGTATTCTGCGGTGAAACCTGGATAGGAAAATCTGGTCCAGTGTCCGCGATGGATCCCCCGTCCGCCCGATCTGCATTAGGGAACATAACCAGCCAGACAGTCACGGCACCTCCCAGCAGAACAACTGCAACTGCAGCAGTGGCAATCAACAGCCACGAACTTCGGCGAGCCGATTGCATTTGTGCCGGCGCGGCTTGAGTCTTCTGTGGAGGTCGCGGGCTTTCGGGCGTAGCACCAATCGTATTCATGGCACCGCACTGTTTACATCGAAAACCACTCCCGGAATGACTCTTGTTCACAAGATATTTTTTGCCACACGAAACGCACTGGGTCTGGATCTGCATTTCGTTCTCGCAGTTCTGTCAATTTGCTTTGATTTTCTGATGATCACATCCGGTATTGAACGGCGCCACTCCCGCTCGTGGATTGGTGCAGTGTGGAATCGACCGCTGATTTTGTCGAGTCAAAATCGCTCCCCTTCAACAATGACTGTGAAAACTCGCAAGATGCTGCTCGGAAGATCATTCGGTTCCTGAGGAAAGTCACGAAAGGTGTCAGGGTGTGCCGGGATAAACCGGTTTGGGATAGAGAATGAGAGTATCTTACGAAGAAAATTTAGCCAATTACTTCGGCCTTCTGCGGAGGGGCGGTTTGCACACCGAAACTGTCTTAAGCGTCCGTGCGAAGGGTAACGCAGGCCAGCCACTGAGCTCCGACATCACCCCTTTCGTGTGCCGATCCTGTCCTGACAGGGAGAAGGCAACATCGTGCGAACCGCCTTGGCAAGGTGCGTACGGACACGGCGGAGTCAACGAACCTGTGC
>JAYUVA010000702.1:0-12725 GCA_043754375.1 Candidatus Kuenenia sp.
ACTTTGCGGCATCTTCATGATCGCGTCGCCGCTGCGAGCTGATTCCGGGCCGAAAATGAATTTCGTCTTTGTGCTCATTGATGACCTCGGATGGGCCGATTTGTCGTGCTATGGCAGCACGTACCATGAGACGCCGAATCTTGATGCTCTGGCTCGATCGGGAAAGGGCTGGCTGTATGAAGGTGGCGTTCGTGTCCCGTTGATCGTGCGTGTCCCGGGAGTCACCACGGACGGTGAAGAATGTCGGCAACCGGTTCTGAGTACCGATTTTTTCCCCACGATGCTGGAACTCGCCGGCATCGCACAACCGACCGAGATCGCGCTGGACGGTGACGGTATCGTGCCTGAACTTCGCGGACAGAAATCACAGGCCACGCGACCTCTTGTCTGGCACTATCCTCATTATCACGGTTCTGAATGGACACCCGGCGCGGCGATTCGTGTGGGTGACTGGAAACTGATTGAATTCTATGAATTTGGCGACGCGGAACTCTACAACCTCGCTTCAGATGCCGGGGAAACAACAAATCCTGCTGAGCAGGAGCCAGATCGACTGGATGACCTCCGCCAGCAGTTGCGCCAATGGCAAGAAGACCTCCATGCAAAAATGCCGCAGCCAAATCCTCTTTGGGTGTCGGAATAATACGCGGCAACAAAGATGCGTTGAGCGGTGCGGCGTCAGCCCACCGGTACGATGCGATTCTGGTGCCAGGCCGGATGAATCGTAATGTACCGGCAAGCTGACGCATGCCGCTCGCCTGTTTCATACCGAAAAAGACTACTTCGCCGCACCGTCTTTCGTCGGTTCGTCAATGCCAAAGGAAAACACGGTTCGGGATTCGAACGTGTCGCCCGGTTTCAGGATGGTCGTCGGGAAGTCTGGATGATTGACAGAATCCGGATAGTGCTGAGTCTCAAGACACATCGCACTGCGGTGAGCATAGATCTTTCCGCCCTTTCCCTTCTGACCTTTCAGGAAGTTGCCCGAGTAAAACTGAATGCCCGGCTCGGTGGTGGAGACACGCAGAATTCGCCCTGAGACCGGATCAATCAGCGCTGCAGCAAGGTTGAGTTTTGTATCAGCGTCCTTTTCGTTCAGCACAAGGTTGTGGTCGTATCCAAGCGCCGCTGTGGCACCGATCGAGTCAATTCGCTTTCCGATTTTCGTGCGTTTGCGGAAATCGAGGTCCGTGCCTTCGACTGGTTCGATCGTACCCATCGGGATCATTGTGTCATCAGACGGTGTGTACTTGTCAGCATTCAGACGCAGGAGATGATCCAGCACAGTCGGGCTGCCTTCGCCACCAAGATTGAAATACGAATGGTTTGTGAGATTGACCGGCGTCGCTTTGTTCGTCGTCGCGGTGTACGAAATCGCGATCGAATTGCCCTCCGACGGGACAAAGTAGTTGACCGTGATGTTCAATTCACCGGGGTAACCTTCTTCGCCGTCCGGGCTGGTGTATGTGAACTTAACGCCCTGACCTTTGTCGTTGGAAAATGGCCTGGCGGTCCAGACAACTTTGTCGAGACTGCGTTCGACGCCGCCATGAAGATGATTGGGTTCGTTGTTGATGGCCAGCGAGTATTCCTTGCCGTCGAGTGTAAATTTGCCTTTTGCGATACGGTTGCAGACGCGTCCGGTGGTGGTGCCGAAGTACTGATTGTCGTCCGATTCGTAACCGGTGACATCATCAAATCCGAGCACAACGTCATCTGACTTTCCATTCTTGTCCGGCACATGCAATTGCACCAGCGTCGCGCCACGAGTCATGATTCTGGCGGTGAGTCCGTTGCCGCTTTTCAATGTGTGGAGTTCCACAGCGTGGCCATCTTTGGTTTTTCCAAAAGATTCAGGCACAGGAATTTCGCCAATAGCGGGCGATGTCATCAATAGTGCTCCCATAAACAACACAGAACAAGACAGCTTCATAGTCACTCACCTTAACTTCAGAGAGACGAACGTGGACGCCGGCGAACTGGATCAGCGGCGAGGAGGGATTATCGAGTCCCCAGGCGTCGCAGGCAAGTGAACGGGCATCACATCAACTCAAACCACACCGCTCCGACTGCACAACAGACTGCCAGCGTCGTAGCCATTCCACGCTTCCAGCGAAATGTCAGCAGAAACGCCAGGACGGCAACAGCACAGGCGGCCACATTGATCGAGCCCCATTCCGGGACTTGTAATCGGAAACCGGAATAGTGTTCTGTTGTTACGGTTTTGAACAGCGTGTGCAGGGAAAACCAGATCGCCAGATTCAGAATGACGCCGACCACTGCGGCCGTAATCGTCGAGAGAGCCGCCGTCAGCAACCGATTGCCCCGCAAGCGTTCTACCGACGGCGCGCCAAGAAAAATCCAGAAGAAACAGGGGACGAAAGTCATCCAGACGGTTACCAGCGATCCCAGAATTCCGGCAACCATCGGACTGAACGGGTCAGGATTTCGGTAGGCTCCCATGAAGCCCACGAACTGGACAACCATGATCAGCGGACCTGGTGTCGTTTCTGCCATGCCAAGCCCATCCATCATTTCGCCAGGCTTGAGCCAGCCGTAGTTTTCCACGGCCTGCTGGCCGATATACACGAGCACCGAATATGCTCCACCGAACGTCACCACCGCTGCTTTGCTGAAGAAAACGGCTTCTTTGAAAAACACAGACGACTGGCCGAGCGTCACTTTCAGCAACACCAGGGGCAAAAACCACAGCGGCAGGAACACGCAGCAGATACGCAAACTGCGAAACCATGACGGGCGAATGGAATTCAATTCAACATCGATATCATGCGTTCCGTCCGCAGCGGCGGATGACTTCTGGTGGCCTTTGATCACGACAAAACGTTCCGGAGCAATTCGCCCCCCGATAAACCCAATCGTTCCGGCAACAATCACAAGCACCGGAAACGGTGCATTGAAAAAGAAGATGGCAACAAACGACATCACCGCAATCGCGATCATCGTGTTGTTTTTCAGTACGCGATTGCCGATCCGCAGCACGGCATCTGCCACGATTGCCATCACGGCAGGTTTCAGTCCAAAGAAAATCGCCTGCACGATGCCAACGTCCTGGTATTCTGCGTAAAGAACACTTAATGCCAGAATTGACACTACGCCCGGAAAAATGAACAACATGCCGGCCATGAGTCCACCTTTTGTGCGATGCAGCAGCCATCCGATATATGTCGCCAATTGCTGCGCTTCGGGACCGGGTAGCAGCATGCAGTAGTTCAGAGCGTGGAGGAATCGTTCCTCGGAAATCCATTTTTTTTCATCGACCAGAATCCGATGCATCACCGCAATCTGGCCTGCTGGCCCCCCGAAACTCAGTGCGGCGACGCGACACCAAGTCCAAAATGCTTCCGCGAGCGGAACCGTACGCCTGGGTGGTGCTGTCATGGATTTGTCGATTTGTTGGCACGGTAACGTTGTGGCTCATCCGCAGTTCAGTCATTCTGCGATTTGCTGCGAATACGGATGCAGCGTGTCTCTGCTCTTTTTACTTCGCTGGCTCCTTCCGCACAATGCTTCCGACGGCGAATGCGGTCGCAGATTTCAACCCGGCAACGGATTGACTATGATTTCTGCATGACGAATGAGAATCCCGACGACAATCCTTTCGCTCCGCCAACTGTGCAGTCGAGTCTGATGAGGGATGTGCAGCAACCTTCCTCGCGGTCGTTGATCATCTACTGGATCATTGCATTCTGCATCAACCTTCCGTTGCCCGTGATGTTAGGCGCTTTAAGGACTTCAGGCCCGGGAAACATCGGTATGATCCTAGGGTGCGTTATTGTGAACGTGACAGGACTATGGCTTTGCAGGGTCGCGATCCACTGGCTTTCGCGGATTCACGAGAGGCAGTTCTCGTGTCGTCTTCTCGTGCGTGTCGATTTCCGGAGCATCAATTTCGATGAGGATTTCGGTTTCTCCCAGCAGCAGACAATCGCCGGTCTTCAGCAATGCGCGTTCGATGTCCTGATTGTTAACTATCGTCAGGTTTGTTGATTCGTAATCCACAATTTCAAATCCACCGTTTTCGCCATGGCGGATTTCGGCGTGAATTCGACTCAACAGCATGTCGTTGATCGTAATATCGGCGCGGTGACTACGGCCCAGAGTCACGGGCAAATCTGATTCGGACAGTTCAATATCGCCTTCTGCAAAGACGGCGGATTTCAGGATGAGTCGAGCCATAAAATCTCTCGTTCCGGAATTGGCAGGTCAGGTGTTCGGTGGAATTTCCCCGCCCGAGGACCAGTATCATAAACACTTTGACACCTGCAGCAACAATCGTCCTCGTGGCCTGCAATTCATGCAGGAGAGTTTCGCAACAAATGTTCGTGACAACAATCATACGGTGAATCGACCGGTGAATCGACCGGTGAATCGACACTGCCATGCCACGGTCACTACAACCGCCCTTGTCGATAGTGCCGGAATAATCAAAACGTCGAATGCCACCTGCGTCGGTCGGGAGGCGCGGCAGTACGGGCAAACCCGAGCTAGACTTCGGCGGCCACAGAATCGGCGGCAGATGATCACAACTCATGGTTCGCCCGCTTTCAGTCTGTCGATTTGTGCATTGCTTAATCAGAAAGAATGGTCCATGCCCCGTCGGTCCTCAAAATCCAACTGCCAACGTTTAAGTCACAACCCCGTTCCTTCTGAAACAAACACGGCAGTCAGCCACGTCGCGGAACGGACGCCACTGCCTTCGCTCGAATCGCTACTCGAATCGTGCGGCGCGTTTCAGTCAACGCTGCGGCAATACGGCAACGCAGATCCGTCCGATGAATTCAAGCACCTTCCGAATCAAAACGTTGAACAGCATACAGATTGTACGTTTGTCGTGGATCGCGAGCGAACCGCGAATGGTCCGAACGAAGCGGAGGATTTGCAGGCCGTTCTTGCACCGCAGGAATCCATTGATTCAACCGCCAGCATCGCTGAACCTGCGAATGTCGCGTCACTGATGAATTCACTGCGTCACGAGTTTCGCGCATCGATTGATGAGTTGAAGTCGGCTCAGGCGGCGGCAGCAGCAAGTCAAGGTGCCGTGCTGAAGACATTGACAGAGATCATTTTTCAGTCATCCGTAATGCGTGACGGTTCCGGTGGTGGCCTGGAACACAGGTTGGCGGAAGTCGAAGATCGAATACTCAGCCGCATCAATCAGATCGGTGGTTTGGCACATGTTGTGGACAGAAAAACGTCGGCAACATCCACCACCGCTGGATCAGGCGGATCGACACCCGCTCAAAACGATACTGCTCGTTCATGGGCGGAAATCCGCGATCAATTTATGGTCGAAGGTGGAGCTGATGACGCTCCGGTGATTCCCGTACTTCAGAGACTTGATCGCGCTCTGGAAAAATCAGCCAGCGCAGAAACGGCGTCAGCGGAACATGAATACCGGCTGGAAGTTCCGTGTGCTGTTGACGTCGAGATGCTGAACGAACTGGAACTGCGGACTGCTTTTTACGAACGTGAAGCATTCATTTCAACCCTGATCGGTCGCTTGCGACATCAACATCAGAAGTCGAGCGGGCACCATCCTGCCGAACAACTGAAGAACATGGCAGGGTACCTTCCGGAAGAATTGGCGGTGCAGGTACTTCAGTCTTTGCAGCAACTCGACGAACTTGCGAGAATCGGCGAACTGGAACTGTCGCTTGAACGTGCGCGTCTGTCGCGACAGTTGAGTCAACTCGATCATTCACGTCAATTGATTGAACACAACGCTCGACAACTGGGACTCACGCTCGCAGCCGACGGAACGCTGTCGAACCCGCAAAAGCAGACGGTACGCGGAAGCGAATCCCGACGCTGGTTGAGTAAGTTGGGATTCGGGCAGTAGGACATCTACGAGGCACTGCGTTGCAGCACGAGCAGCCGAAACTGCATATGGGTCGGCGTCGGACAAAGCTCGGTAAACTCATCGAGTAGTTCGACGCACCAGCCATGCCTGACCGCGAGTTCTGCGAAGCGTGGAGCGTTGACGCGGCCAGGGTCGCCGATCCATACGACTCCGTGAGCGCTCAGCGTTGCCTCCAGCGTACGCAGCAGCGGTGCATAACCCGCAGCATCGTACAGCACATCGCTGGCAACGATGAAATCGAACTGATCCGTCGGCGGCTGTTGCCAGTCGAACACCATTCCAGTTGTGTCCTTAAAGCCATTCAGCGCCGCATTGGAAATCGCCAGTTTCACGGCCGACGACGCATGGTCTGCAAATGTCACATCATGTCCGGCGATCAATGCGGCGATTCCGGCGACGCCAATGCCGCATCCCAGTTCGATGGCTCTCAATCGAGAGGGCCACGTCTGACGCAGAATCATGCCTGCAGTTGTCAGCGCGGTGGGCCAGAGCGAACCCCAGTAAGGGTCGCAGTCGGAACTCCCTGACCGCTCGCACTGAATCGCTTCTTCGAGCACCTGATCCTGGCTGGACGGCAGCTCAATAATGATTTCGTGGTCGGCGATGGACAGCGTTTGACGGGCAAGTTGCAGGGTCATTCAGACTTTTCTGAGACTATCGACAATATGGTTCATTGATTTCTCGGCCATGCGGTTCATGTAGTCCCAGGAATGACCTCCTCCGGACGTCTCAAGATCTCGATCGTGAAGAATTCCCGACGACGATAGTTTCATCCCCAGCCGCGCGGCTCCGTCGAACCATTCTGCGTCGGCTGGATCACAACAGAAGAATTGATACCTGGGCCATGCAAGCGGATGCAGGTTGAGTACCACCGATGCCTGTCGTGCAGCTTCTGCATCCGGAAACATCGAATCCAGCGGAATGCCGGAACCGTAGAGTTGGTAAAAATCCACCGCTGGTGCAATCGCCGCGACGACAGGGAATCTCGATGCATGGCGAAACGCGAGCTGAAGTGCGCCTTGCCCTCCCATGCTGACGCCCAGCAGGGCGATGCGCGGAGTGGCGATCGAAAAATTCTGTTCAATAAAAGGCACGACTGAATTCATCAGCCAGTCTTGCGGCGTCTGCTCAGCGTGAAACTCGCGACACACCACATCCAGCCACCAACTGCGTCCGCCGTCCGGACAGACGGCCACCAGGCCATGTTGCTGAAACAGGCGACTGAAGATCGGGTTTTCGTTCAGCAGCACTTGCCCGTGGCCATGCAGAAACAGGACAGCCGCCTGTGGAGGTGTCTCAATCTGCGGCACGAAGACATCAACCCGGCGACCATCAAGCGATTCCGTGCGCCAGCAGTTCAGAATCGATTCGTGGCCTGATGCGATCTGCATCAACGACTGATCGGAACGCATTTCAGGTTTCTTCGATGGCACGGAACCACGAAGCAGGTCTCTGAGATGATTGAACATAAGGATTTGGTACGACTCTATCCGGCCAGAATCTCGCGAATTCGATTTGCGAGGTCTCCCGGACTGAAAGGTTTTTGCAGGAAAGCGATGTCAGATTCATGAAAACGTTTGCGTTGAACAACCTCGTTCGCAAAGCCCGACATGAACAGGACACGGGTGTGATTCTGAAGACTTAAGATGGCATTTGCCAGGTCTCGCCCGTGCATATCGGGCATAATGACATCGGTGATCAGCAGATGCACGACATTCTGCTCGGCAATTCGGAGCGCCTCAGTGGCGGAACGAGCGACGATCACGCGGTAGCCAAGTTTCTGCAGTAAAGACTTTCCAAGATCCAGTACCAACGGTTCGTCTTCCACAAGCAGAATGGTTTCAGACCCGGTATGTTCGTGATACACAGTGGGTCGTGCAGCTGGCCATTCATGATCCACCCTGGATCGCGGAAAACAAATGTCGAAAGTCGTTCCGGTGGCAGCAGGACTGGTGACTGAAATCACACCGTCGTGCGCGTTCACAATGCCATACACGATTGAAAGCCCAAGTCCCGTTCCTTTTCCAGGTTCTTTGGTTGTGAAAAATGGTTCAAAAATGCGGGCCTGCGTTGTTTCATCGATACCGCGACCGGTGTCTGAAATACTGAACGCAACGCAATCGCCGGACGAACAGCGCGCGACCGACGATTCGGCGGCGGCAGAAGCGGGCAGATTGCGTGCGGTGAGTGCGATTTTTCCCCGCCCATCGATCGCGTCGCGGGAATTCACAATCAGATTTGCCACGAGCTGATCCCATTGAGCGGGATCGATAAAAATCTTCCACAATTCCGGTGTTGGATTCCAGGTAAGTTCAATCTCTTCACTCACGACGCGACGCATCAGACGCAGCATGCGAGGTATGGCTTCGTTCAGGTCCAGTGCCATCGGAGCCGTAGATTGTCGCCGGGAGAATGCGAGAAGCTGGTGCGTCAACTCAGAAGACCGACGCGCCGCGCTTTGAATGGCGGTGACCTGCTCGGCAAGCAGGGGCTGTTCCTGAGTTTGCAGCAGCAGGATGTCACTGTATCCCAGGATCACCTGCAGCATATTGTTGAAGTCATGCGCAATGCCGCCTGCGAGCGTCCCCACGGCTTCCATTTTCTGAGCTTCCATCAGTTGACGTTCCAGTTCATCACGCTTTAACTCCGCTCGTCGCCGGTCAGTGATATCCATCACCAGCGCGAAAAAGCCAGGCACCGAACCATCGTCCGCATGATGCGGCGCGTAGATGACGTTGCGAAATCGAGGCTCGCTGCCGAGGCCTCCTTCCGGCGTTACAAATTCCACCGTTTCACCGTTCAACGCACGATTGATCCACGGAGTCACGAACTTGTACTGTTCCTGCGACAGCACATTTTCCAAATGATGACCAAGCATATCATCGATCGCGGAACCGTGTCCCTGAGCATGCCACCTCTCAGCCATTGCATTCACAAACTGGATCACCAGACTTCGGTCGATATACAATAACAGTCCCGGCAATGAATCCGCCAGAACCTGCAATCGCTGCTCGATTGACTTGCGATGTTGTATGTCTTCGAACAAAGCAATCAGCAATGGAGCGGAGTCAATGTCTGAACGGATTGCCGAAACTATCTGGTTTACCCACACCAAACTGCCATCCGCACGGACGCAGCGATATTCGATGCAGTATTCCTGGATGTCGCCGGTGAGCAGCATTTCCAGGCTCTCGGAGCAACTGTCGAATTCCTCGGAATAAATGATCTGTGAAAGTGTCAACGCATTCAGTTCCAACACTGTATACCCAAGAATGGCCGCCGCGCATTCATTGGCCTGCACAAATCGCATAGTTCGTGAATCTATGATCGCCACACCAATCGCCGCCTGTTCAAACACGGCTCGAAATCGTGTCTCGCTAAATCGCAGCTGAGCCTCAGCAGAACTCAGCAACTGCACATCACGTTTTAACTGAGTGTGAGCGACAGACAATTCCTGCGTGCGATGACTCAGTGACTGCGTCAGATGTTGTTGCCGGAAGATGATGATGTAGGTCAGCACTCCGGCCAGACCCAGAATGGCCGCTCCATTTCCACCGAAAAATAACGCTGATCGAAAATAAGCCGGGTTCCATCCTGCACTCGGTATTCCCGCAAATTGCCAGACCTGGTTCATGCACTGAAACTCGATGATTTCTGGTTTGGCCTCAAACACATCCGGGTTGCCGAAGAACGGAGAATCGGCGATTCGGCGAATGCCGATCCGCAGCAAATCGCGGGTGCGGCGAATCCCCGCTTCGGCAAGAAATGGATCAAGCTTTACGACGATGGCAACACTACGGCGAGCATGATTTGGGGTCGCCTCCGAATCTCGCAGAATTAACCCCGCGCCGCCCTGAACGAGAGATATGGGGCCCGTCAGACGCACTTCACCTGTCTCCGCCACAAATCGCAGATCATCGGCAACCTGCGGGTTGGGATGGGCATACAGATTCATTCTCATGACTGCTTCGTTGCCCTGCAACGGAAAGCAATAAGTGATCACTCCGTCATCGACAACCTGGTAGGCCTGAACCCAGGTGGAATCTGCACGCATTCCGCTGGCGATGTCGGCGAAGGATTCCGCGAAGGATTCCGGTGATTCTGTATCACGCCGGCGCAGGAATGTCTGCATTTCCTGCAATTCCTCTTCCAAACGCTGCAACGTGTAATTCAGGGAATCAGCCTGCAGCCGCAGTATCTGGCGGACTTGCTGCTGTTGTTCCTGCTGAGCATTCTCCGCCTGAGACCAGGTGACGAACAACCACACCGGACTCAGCAGCAGCATGATCAGCACGGCTTTCCGAATCGCTTCAGTTCGTGGTGATGCGTTCTCATGCATTGAGTGTGGCACTTTAAAGAAATACTGCCGGGCATCGAACTTTGCGCCGGGAGCATCGCGGCTACGCACTGCCGTTGGCAACCCACGCGAGAATTCACAGGGTACACAAAACCCGGGAAACTGGCGAGTTCTACAGTCGATGAATAGGATATCTCTGTCAAAAACGACACGCGAATGCTAGCATCGAGTGAGGGTTGAATTCTCACCATTTCCGACGCTGGCACTGTCTCAGGAATCACCATGTATGCTTAGAATTACGCAGCGCGTTCGAGACGTTCAGATACGTCAGCAACGACAGTGGTTTTGGCAATGTGTTTCGGCGGGATTGCTGGCCGGTGGAGCTGTCGGAACGTCTGCTTCCGTGATCCGCATTTTGACTCAGGGTGCCTTTTCATGGATGTGGGTTGTCGCCGCCGTGCTCTCGCCGGTCATCGTTGCCGGCTGTGTGGCGATTGTAAGATCCACGACCATGCAGTTGGCCGCCCGCACCATCGATAACCGATGCGGACTCAAGGATCGGACGCAAACGGCGCTGCAGTTTCTGGCATCAAAAGCTGACGATTCTGCGCTGCGGCGTCTGCAGCTTGAAGATGCCGGGAATCATCTCCTTTGCGTCAATCCTGTCGCAGTGGCTCCGATCCGTGCCCCGAAAACATGGGGCTGGGGGATTCTGATGGCGGTGACAGCCTGTCTCTTATCCTTTTTCTCCGGTCAGCCAAAGCGAATTCACGCTGCCACGGAAATCAATATGGTGATCGCCGCACAGGCAGACCGCGCTGCGGATGGCCTGCAGGAACTGAAACAGTTTCAGCAGGAACAACATGATGCGGAACTCGACAAGATTCTGAAAGAAGTGGCTCGTCAGCTCACGGAACTCAAAACTCCCGGTCTGGACCCGAAAGAGGCGCTGGCCAGGCTGTCAGAAATGGAGGCCGCCCTGCAGAAATTTCAACAGCAGGTCGCCGAGGCATCTGTCGAAGCGGAGTTGCAGGAAGCAGGGGAGGCACTTACGCTCGCAGACGCGATGGCTGTCGCCGGAAAGGCGATGGCGAACGGCGAAATGGAAAAAGCCGCAGCAGAACTCAGCAATCTCGAACTGCCCGAACTGGACCGCAAGACGGAGAAAGCGATGGGCGAAGCTCTGGAAAAGATTCAGAACAGCAAAAGCGAAGGTAGCAAAAAGCAAAGCCTGAAAGAATCGCTTAAGAAAGTGTCCGAAGGCATGAGCTCCCGCGACAGGCACAAGTTTCAGGACGGCATGAAAGGTCTGGCAGGCGAATGCAGAAAGCAGGGTCAGAAAAACAAACTGTCTGATCTGCTTAAAAAGCAAAGCCAGTGTCTGAGTGAGTGCAAGAGCGAATGTGAGAGCGAAGGTCGCGCCCAGGCGCTGGCGCAGTCGAACAAGAAGGGCGGACTGCAGGCTGGCACGGGCAGCACAGATCTGAATGGTGACAAAACAGCCGGACAGAAGACCGGCCGTGAAATGAACCTGAAGGGCGAAGATTCCGGCACCGGCGACTCGGACATCGAAACCGAACAGGGAACGGAAGAGGAACAGGAAGCCGTACGTCAGTATCGCCGGAATGCGGATAAGTATGAAGCGTTGAACGAATCGGTGCTCGAATCAGAATCGATTCCGCCTGGCCACCGTCAGACGATTCGCCGCTACTTCGAAATGATCCGCCCCAACGCAGGAGAAATCGATGCGGTCAACGCGCAGACGGATGCAGAACCGGTGGATCGCTGATGTCGAAGAATTCCGGCACGAGGGTTGTGAGCTGGAAATAGTGTTCATTTTTCAGACGACAGCTGCCAACCGACATCACGTCCATCGCTTTGGCTTCTATTCCGGACTAAACTCCGCTTTCGATGGCACTTTTTTAACAGACTTCTGGAACAGCGATGTCTTCAGTTCTTGTCACTGGCGGAGCCGGGTTTCTGGGCAGTCACCTCTGCGATCGATTGATCGAACGCGGCGATGATGTGATCTGTGTCGATAATTTCTTTACCGGCTCAAAGGATAACGTCCGACACTTACTCGGACATCCTCGTTTTGAACTTATCCGGCACGACATCGTGCATCCGCTGTATGTCGAAGCGAAACGCATCTTCAATCTGGCCTGCCCCGCCTCACCCGAGGCTTATCAGTTTAATCCCATCAAGACGATCAAGACCTCCACGGTCGGGATGGTCAACATGATGGGACTTGCCAAACGCTGCGGCGCCAGAATTCTTCACGCTTCGACATCGGAAGTTTACGGCGATCCGCAAGTGCATCCACAGACAGAAGACTACTGGGGGCACGTTAACCCGATCGGGCCTCGCAGCTGTTATGACGAAGGCAAACGCATCGCGGAATCGCTGATGGTCAATTATCACGCAGCCCACGGCACGGAAATTCGCATCATCCGCATTTTTAATACGTATGGTCCGCGGATGGCACCAGATGATGGACGCGTCGTCTCAAATTTTATCATGCAGGCGCTGAAAGGCGAAGACATCACT
>JAYUVA010000703.1:0-8093 GCA_043754375.1 Candidatus Kuenenia sp.
AGTCGATCTCTGGGAACTGCAGTAGAATGCTGACCCCCGCGAAGCAGATCGATTTCGATCAAATGCGTTTTGCTTTGAAGCAGTTCCTGCTGCTTTTGCAGATAGAGATTGCGTCCGTGTTCACCCATCGTCTTGTTGGATGGGCTCAGCACTTCAATCACCGTGACAACTCGCCGCTCAGAACCGCGCCCTTCGCAGATTTCAATCAAAGTTTCGAATCGCTCATCGTGCGGCACATGGATTACGACGGGCTGCGTGACGTTCGGTTCAGCGACCGCAACCGCTCCCCCTGAATGATCGCCCTGCCGTGCGTCGCGCATCACAGACACGTCCGGACCGATACTACGCTCCGTAATTTCCACCCAGGCGCGGCGACCCATTGCCGCATAGTACGGCGATGGCAACTCTGGCTGCAGCAATGCTCGCATGGAGGCTACGAATCCAGCGTGAAAGTCAGGAAAGATGGACACACGCTCAAGAAACGGGTCCATCCCCGGAAATGGTGACGGCATGAAATTGATCCTTGCTGAATGAGGCTGTCAGTATGAAGCGTAATCCAGGCCAAGTCCAGTGCGACTGTGATCGCCAATCATCCCGTCAGCCTCAAAACCGGATTCCACAATCCCTTATAATTTGCCAGAATGGCACTGACCGCAATATTCAGAAAACTCAACGCAGCCTGAGTTCTTTTCGATTCGTGCCACTCGAACTTGACACACGATGAACCTGGCGGACAGAACTCATTCACCTTCAGTCACTTTTGCCAACTGTCGATGAACACGGAAGTTACCAGGTGATTGCCGGGAGGTTTCCGATTTTGCTGATCACTGTGAACACGTGTGTCGTGTGTTCTTCTGCCAACTGACTACCAGAAACTGGTTACCTTTTCCCCATGCCAATTCTTGCCCAGGAACCTGACATGTTCCCGGAATCACTGCTGGATCAGCCGGCAGAAAGTCCGGATGATTCGTGGTTTGCCATGTATACGCTGGCAAGGCAGGAGAAGGAGTTGATGCGTAAACTGCGGCCACTGAACATTGCCCATTACGGCCCCATGATCGCGCAGCGGAAGCGTTCTCCGCAAGGAAGAATCCGGACCAGCTACGTTCCACTGTTTACGGGCTACGTATTCGTGCGCGGCGATGAAGTGGCTCGTCATAATGCAATATCGACCGGCTGCATTTCGCGATGCCTGTCGGTGATTGAGTCCGAAGAACTGGTGGAAGACCTGCGTCGCATTCGCCAGTTGGTCGTCGCCGGATCAGAAGTCCGCCCCGAACCGAAGCCCCTCATCGGACGCATGGCGATCGTCAGGAACGGTGCCATGAAAGGCCTGAAAGGCACAATCACCAAGACGCTTTCTCAACATCGACTGACGGTCCTTGTCAACTTCATGCAGCAAGGTGCATCCGTGATCGTGGATGAAGCGGACGTTGAGCTGCTGTAGCGGTACATTGCGCCATGCGCGGGCAGGACCATTTGTTCCGGCCCGGCTCTATTCGATCCCAAGGATCTCCATCCGCAAGGTACCGCGGGGGATTTCGACTTCGACTTTGTCGCCGACTTTCCTGCCGAGCATGGCGGAAGCGATCGGGCTGGAGGTGAGAATCTTCATGACGTCGCCGTCGTAGTCCTCTTCACCGGGGCCGACAAGTTCGTACGTCTCTTCCATATCGTCCGACAAATCCCGGACTTTAACAATCGCCCCGAAAGCCACCGTATCCTTCGGTCCATCGGTTCTTTCGACGATATGGCAGTGGGACAACTTGGTCTTCAACTGATTGATCTTGGCCTGCGTATACCCCTGAGTCTCACGCGCGGCGTGGTATTCGGCGTTCTCCTTCAGATCGCCTTCCTCGCGCGCAGTCTTGATACGTTCGGCGATCGCCGGCATATCGACAGCTTCCATCACGCGAATTTCTTCACGGATTTTTTCGTAACCTTCGCGGGAAATTGGCTGGCGTTCCATAACAGGACCTCAGGACAAAACATTTGGTGGCGACTCGGTGAACAGGAGCCGTCAATAGTTGTTTCAGGGACAACAAACGGAACGGCGGCTGAAAGGGCTTCCCTTCAACCGCCGTTCGTATTGATTCGGACAGTATAGTCGGACAACGTGCGTCAGGCTATGCAATTTCCTTCCACTGGCCGCATTTCGCGCTGTCCAGGACGGCTTCGCAGATCTTCTGGGTCTCCAAAGCCTCCCGGAATGTCGGACTGCATGACTTCCCGGATTCGACGCTGGCGATAAAGTCGGCCACCTGATGCACGAAGGTATGTTCGTAGCCGATCTGCAGCCCAGGAACCCACCACTTGCTCATGTAAGGCATGTCGCCGTCCGTACAGTGAACCTGATGCCAGCCCCGGATCAGCGAGTTGTCTGCATAGTCGAAGTACTCCAGTCGGTGAAGGTCGTGCAGGTCCCACTTGATCGACGCCTTTTCGCCATTGATCTCAAACGTGTACAGCGCCTTGTGACCACGAGCATAGCGCGTCGATTCGAACAGCCCCAGCGAGCCATTTCCGAACCGGCACAGGAAGGCACAGGCGTCGTCGATGCTGACTTTTTCCATCTTGCCGGTCAGGTTATGCTTCCGCTCTTTAACGAACGTCTCTGTCATCGCCGTGACGCTGTTGATGGAACCGTTCAGCCAGATGGCCGTGTCAATGCAATGCGCCAGCAGGTCACCCGTCACACCGGAACCCGCAGAGGCCGCATCAAGGCGCCAGAGGCCAGCTCCGCCCTGAGGCAGGTCGGCGTTAATCGTCCAATCCTGCAGGAAGTTGGCTCGATAATGGAAAATCCGGCCAAGGCGACCTTCATCGATCAACTGCTTCGCGAGTGAAACTGCGGGAACGCGACGGTAGTTGTACCACACCGTGTTGGCAACCTTCGCCTTTTCGATGGCATCTACCATCTTCTGGCCCTCGACGGGATTCATCGCCAGTGGCTTCTCGCACAGGACCATCTTGCCAGCCTCGGCGGCCGCGATCGCAATTTCCGCATGCGAATTATTAGGCGTGCAGATGTCGATCGCATCAATGTCCGGCCGGGCGATCAGCTTGCGCCAGTCGGTTTCGGTGGATTCGTACTGCCATTGCTCAGCAAATGCCCTGGCCTGTTCTGCGTTGCGCCCACAGATGGCTTTGAGCACCGGGCGGTGCTTCAGCTCAGGAAAAAAATCGTTAACTCGTTTATAGCCGTTGGTATGCGTCCGGCCCATAAAGCCGTAACCAACGAGACCGATGTTGAGAGGTTTGAGATTGGACATCGCTGAAAATCCATGTCGTGAAAGTAGTGTGAATGAAGAAAGTCTCAGCTACGATGCCAGTCGCTTGCCAGGTGAACGATACGAAGCAAGCGGATGACGTCGTTCTCGATTCGAAAAACGATCATCCATGGGAAGCCCGGTATTGGCGACCCGCGGTGCCCCTGATGAGTCGTCAGAAGCTGAAAAGATTCAGGAAATCTATGAATGGAATTGATACGATGATGAACCGACGTCCGTAGCCTCCTGCATGCTTCCGGGGAAACCTGCCGATACCATTCAATGGTTTTGGCAAGGTCTTCAGGAAAGCGTTTGTCAAATCGAAGCTTCATCATTTTTGGAGAAGCTCATCGACTCGAGCCCACATCTGTTCGCACGTGAGCGACTCCTCAGGATGGTCCGTCATATTTTGATCTCGGCGGAAGATCTCATCCCATTCGGCCTGAGGCAATTCCGGCACGCCTCCGGACTCACGCAGATCGTCCCACAACATTGTCACCAATTGAAGTTTCTTGTCTGGCGGGAGATTTCTCAACTCTTCAATGTTTATCGCCATATTTGCTTCCAACCGTGCAGAATCCTGCGATTGCCAATCAACGCATCTGACTCGATCACATTCGTTCTGTTACTCAACTCCAACCGTGTGCATTGCGGACCTTGATCATCGTATCAAGAATCGTGTTCCATGTCGCAGGATTCTCCAGCATCGCGTTCGGGAACATGCAGCCGTCCCAGCAAATGTGCCTCATGCCACGTTCCGCCGCGCCCTGCAGCCAATAGCCGGCACATTTGACGATGTCAAGTTTTCCATTGGGATCGTCAGCCGGACAGTGCTTACCGGTCTTATCATGTGATCCCGCTCCGTGAACATGTCCGTCATTCTGCGCCACATGGAAGTCGATCGTCCATGGTCGCAGCTTGTCCGTCATCGTTTTGTAAGCGGCGTAGAATTCGTCGTCCGTGTGCCCTTCCTTGACAAGAGCGCACTCAGGAGCGTTGTAGCCCAGCAGATACAGGTATGTGTGCGCAAGGTCCGCCTGGAAGCCGAGCGATTCCGGCATCGCGACTTCTTCCAGCAGGTTGAGCATATCTTTCCAGCTGTGCATTCCGGCCCAGCAGATTTCGCCTTCTGCGGCGAGTCGCTGACCATGATCGGCGGCGATCTTTGCCGCTTCGCGGAATGTGGCGGCAATCTTTGTCGTGTTGGCTTTTGCATCTTCACGCCATTTTGCCACGCCGAATTCCGCTGAGTCAATACGGATCACGCCATACTTGCGGACGCCATGCTTTTCAAAGATGCCCGCAATCCGGCACGCCATCTTCACGGCACTCAGAAATTTTGCCCGAGCCTCCGAATCTCCCATCGCCGAATCACCCACAGTGCCCGGCCAGACCGGTGCAACCAGAGATCCAACCGTGAAGCCGTAGCTGGCGATCTGATCGGCAATCTGAATCAGTTCTGCATCACTGGCCTCCGGATTGGTATGAGGCAGGAACAGAAAGTAGTCGATGCCGTCAAACTTCTGGCCGTTGACGTTTGCGGCGGCCGTCAACTGCAGCATTTTTTCCAGACTGATCGGCGGCTCCTGGCCTTCGCCGTCGCCTTTACCAACAAGTCCAGGCCACATGGCGTTGTGAAGTTTGGGCAACAAGTTCGGCATCTGAATGTCCTCAGCGGTTATGAAAGGAATCGTGACAAATGGTATCAGTGACGTTCCCGCAACTTTGCGACAAGCGTCTTCAAGACATGATTCTCGGAGAGTGCGCCGAGTAATTCAAAACACTCCGCAATATCGGACGGTGTCAGCATCGGCAAGGACGGACTTTTCTCGACGGCAACGTAGGTCCCCTCTTCGTTGAGCCGCAAAAACTGGACTTCATCATTGCTGTACCGCCAGACTTCCGGAACTTTCATCGCAGCAAAGGATTCCAGCCGTCCTTTGGAAGACGATGTGACATCGACTTCGAGGAGCAAATCCGGCGGCGGATCAATATCCGGCTCGAAGGTGTCCTTGCCACGAACCAGTCGTTCGTTGGCAACGTAGTACGCTTCATCCGGCTGAAATCCCCGAGACACTGCCTCCGAAGTGATCGTTGTCGAACCAATGCACTGGATCTCAATGTCGAGTTCGTAAGCAATGGTCTCAATGATGCGTCCAATGAATCGCTTGACCCAGTCATGATCTTTTCGCGGTGACATGATTTCGAGAGTCTCGTTTGCATAGTTGTGCCGACAGTAGGTATCGCCGATCGCTTCCAGAAACGCGAGATACTGAGGCCAGGTGACACCATAAACGGGATTGTTCAGTTCCAGCTCACCGTGGGCATAATGATGCCGCGTATGATGTTCGGCCAGGACATCGACAACCGCCAGATACTGCTCCCACGAAAGCCCTCGCAGCACAGCAATTTCAGGCAGCGTTTGTGAATGTATTGCCATATTCAAATCATGATACAAGGTTAACAGTTGAAGAGGGACGCTACGCGGACATTGAACCCGGCAAGTTCCGGATCGCCCGTCAGCACCTCATCGGAATTGCGTGAACTCGGCTGTCGATCTCTGCGATACACCGTAACGACATGAAAATCCGGATCAGCAATCCAGACCTGCGCAACACCCGCCGACAGATACAGGCGAATCTTCTCGCGAACGGACTCGTGCGTGTCCGTCGATGAAAGCACTTCAACCGCCAGCACAGGAGCCACGGTCAACTGAGAGTCTTCAGAAACCTGCCGAATGCCTTCATTGCCGATGAAAACACCGACATCGATTCCCACCAGCGTTTCCTCCGTGTCTGGCAACCGGCAGCGAACGTCTCCGGTGCCGATGTAAACGTGTTCCAATTTGGAGGCCGTTCGCCAATTCTCAAGAGCAGCAGCCAGCTTTGTCACACATCCCGCATGACGCGGATTCCGTGTTGTCACAGTCTCCTCCCGTAACTCACCATGAATCAATTCGCGACGTACATTCGGATCATCCGGCAGCGCCAGAAACTCCTCAACCGTCATACGAGACGTACTGGTTGACATAGGAATGTCCAAAGAATGTCCAATGACTAATGAAAAATGACCAATGAATCCATTAAGCACCAATGTCCAAACCACAATGACCAAAGATCAGGATGGTTTGTTGCTGGAACGGTAGATGGACGCAAAGATACGGGTAAGTTCGTCGGCTTCTGTCCAAAATTTGCGGGCAGGTTCTCTGACGTCGGGAAACGCCGCGACCAACATTCGTAGCCAGTGCTTTGTTTCTCGCGCTTCCCCTCGGCACAAACTAATTCGGTAACGAAATTCTTTCTTTGAACCAGCTTCGTCGGCTTCACCGTAATTGGCTCCGATGCTCGTGCCAGATCGCACAAGTTGACTAATGATCGGCTTCGTGACTGCATTTCGTTCGATATTCAAACAAAACTCAATAATAGCCTCTCCGAACCGAGCCGTTCGCTCCGCCAGATCAAAAATCGGTCTCTCTGGCTCCCGCCCCTGCGATTCATT
Organism: Candidatus Kuenenia sp.; assembly: GCA_043754375.1. Classification (GTDB taxonomy): domain Bacteria; phylum Planctomycetota; class Planctomycetia; order Planctomycetales; family Planctomycetaceae; genus SXXK01. The sequence continues at coordinate 6,768 of JAYUVA010000703.1, forward strand.
GGGCATTGAGGCTTGGGCATTGAGGCTTGGGCATTGGTCATTTTCTCTTGTGATCACCCGCATTCGGTGCCTTTGGCTGAGCGTCCGGACCGAAATATCGAAGAGTAACAAGCGGCTCCGTCCCGGTGTTTTCGAATTCGATGCCATCCGCTGCTGCCTTGGCCGTAACGAAGACTTCATCTTCGGTCATCGCGCCGAAACGGATCATGCTTGGAGATTGCAGTGTCAGCTTGCCGATGCGACCGTAGCCCTGAACCGTGATCAGACCGTATGCGCCACCGTCTTTGACCTTACACTTCGCCCCCGGCTCAAGAGTCAGCTCTTTGGCGGTGAACAACTGCTTGCCATCAACCTTCCCGTAGACGATCCATTTATCGACCCAGCCCTGCCCCTTTTCACTGACGATTGGTTCAAGGTAGTTGCTGGCCATGAAGTTTGGATCAACATTCTTTTCCCAATCGAGCGCATCGACGATGTACTTGTTGTCATTGTGAAACTCGGGTGGGAAGTCCTTCGTCAGCAGCGCTCGTGGAACCGCACGGCCTTCGACAAGGTTCTGATACATGGCAAATACATCGCTGCCCCATTGCGGCTCAAAGGTCACCAGTGAACCTGGCGCGTGCAACACACACGGTGGAATCAACCAGCCCGTGCCTGGTTTAAGCCTGTAGGCTTTGGACAGATCCAGCAAACCGTTTTCGCCCTTGTTCCAGCGGTCAAGACAGTCAACGACGTCCTGCTTTGTCGTGCCAGGTTCAAGTCCCATAAAGGTATAAGGAAAATTATTCCCGATCGCGTTCATCTGCGGCGGGAAGTAGTAGCTCTCCGGCTTTCCTTCCTGCCCGACCTTCGCGGCCTGTTCGGCGTTCTGATGCATATGATGAGGGATTGGGCCCATGTTGTCGAAGAATTTCGAGTACACCGGCCACTTCTTAAACGCATTCCAGATGTGGTCGCCGATGATTTCGCTCTTCAGCTCTGCCACGACATCGCGTAGCAGAAATCGCTGGCCGTCGTGAACGACATATGACAGACCCTCGTCAGCGTTGCGATTGTCGTTGGCCGCTTCTGTCGTGGACCCGAACCAGCGTTCATCGATCCCGCCTCGATGCATTCCCAACGCATAATAATCGTCCGGATGCAGTTTCAGACGACGACCAGGCTGCAGAAACGAACGCGGAACCCAAGTCGGGGCCAGTCGAAGAATGCCATTGCCAGCGGTCAGCGCGGCGGATGCGAGTGAAGCGACATTTGCCATGGTTTGACTACCAAATCCTGAAATTTGAGTGAATGTATATTTTGATCGGGTTGAATATCATGACGGCC
>JAYUVA010000704.1:0-4582 GCA_043754375.1 Candidatus Kuenenia sp.
ATGTTTTCACCACATCCGGCCGAGTCCTCACGACTACGTGCAGGTGATTGCTCATCACTGCAAAACCCAGCACATCGACCGCAAAAATCCCCGCCAGGACTTCCAGCCGGTCGCGAATCCATTGTTTCCGATGCGAAAAGTCTCTGCCCGTCTTCCGATCTTTCCCGCACAGGAAGGTCCTGCGCACGCAGCGATTGATCAGATGAAACGCCTGAATCTCATCGTCCGCAAAAATCTCTCGCCGATTCACACGTGGCATCGCACGACTCCCCTGCATCCAAGGCCATAAACCAACACCGGCCACCTCGCCAAAGCAGCATAAAAACCTCATCTTCCGTTGTCAAGTGCATGGCACCTGTTTCCGCACCTGTTTCCCCTGGCACCTGTTTCCCCCTTTGTTTCCCCTTTAAGTTGTCAAGTGTCTGGCACCTGTTTCCCCCACCCGTCAAGTGTCTGGCACCTGTTTCCCCTCCCTGTTTCCCCTCGCACCACCCGTCAAGTGTCTGGCACCTGTTTCCCCTCCACCTGTTTCCCCTCTGGCACCTGTTTCCCCTCTTCCCCGTCTCTCATCGGCAGGCAACCCTTGTTGCTGGCTCGGCGAGTCGGCTGTTTTTCACGGACTTTCTTACGGGGCGGATCAAGTGCATAGCCACTGTGCAATGTCATCAGGCCAGCGATCCCGATGAAGACTCGGAATCCAGATTGGTGTCGGAAGGGAGTTGCCGTAGTCCGCGAGGGAATAGGTGCTGGCTTTCGGGGATGAATCCTGCTTCCGAACTGAAGTACATGTAGTGCGTGATTTTCATGGTGTCGGCATCAATGTCAATCACGTTGAAACTGTTCTTTTCGCGTTCACGGCCACGACCTCGGCGGGAGGTTGAGGTACCGGATTGGACAATGACAATTCCTCGTTCGCGATGCACGCCGGGATAGAAATCGAGTGTGTTGCCGATGTAGGCCCGGTGCAGATGACCGCCCAGAATCATGTCCACCTTATCTTCCACAAAACGTACGACGGCGCGCTTGGCCTGTGGCATGCTTCGGTCATTCAGAGTGTCGGGGGCCGGGGCGAAGTGATGGTGAGCCACGACGATCCTGGCAGCGCCGACAGGGGCTTCGGCAAAGATCCTTTCGGTCGTCTCCAGCTGCCACGAAAAGATTTGGCCATTGCTGATCGCAGACCTTGGTGCCGTTGAGTCAAGGCCGACGATGATTGCGTGATCCAGGAAGAGCACAGGATTGAGTTCCGTGGAAATGAATTTTTTGTAAAGTCCATGAGGATCGAAGAATCGTTCCTTCAAGCGGTAAAGTGGCACATCATGATTTCCGGGAACGCAAAGTCTTGGAACGTTGGGCAACCGTCCCAGAAATTCCCGTGCCTGTTCAAACTGTTCTCGTTTTGCCCGCTGGGTGAAGTCGCCACTCACCACAATTGCATTTACGTTGAGTTTCGGCGCGATCTGAACAAGTGCCTCGCCGACGTCCGGAATGAACGGTGGTCCGAAATGGAGGTCGGAAAGGTGCAGGATTCGGATGAGCGGTCGAGGGCGGAGCATAGTAACTTCTTTTTGCAGAGATCAGATGCCGTAATTCGAGTTGCACACTTCGTGCCGAGAGGCGCAGTATGAGATTTGTGAGAAACCTGGATCGTCATGCCGTCATTCCGCAATCCACAAATTGACTGGTTGCGGCAGCGATTTTGCTGGCGATCTCCCAATTCACGCTGACACATCGCTCAATTGCAGGTATGACAAAATATGCAGACTCCTGCCAAACGTCTTCGATTGCCGGTCCTGATCGTACTCTTGATGGCGATCATTTCAATCCTGGCATCGCGCTATACATCGCTGAGTTGGTTCGTGGACAACGAACGGTGGCTACGGACGATCATCGAGTCGAATCCGTTCAAATCCTGTTTTTTCGGTTTCCTGATCTATCTCATTTTGTCGCTGATTCCCGGAATTGCAGGCAAGTCGATTGTGCTTGGCTGGCTGTTTGGACTGGTTGCCGGCGTGATTATCGTCAATAGTGCGTTGGTTGCAGCAGCACTGACCACTTTTCTCTTGTGCCGACACTACCTCCAATCCGTGGTACAGGCCCGCTTCGGGCAATACCTGCAGCCAATACAGCGGCGAATGAAAGATGATGGAGCGTTGTACTTGCTGACACTTCGGCTCGCCCACGCCCCGTTCAGCATCATGAATTATGCCGCTGGAGCTGGAACCGACGTTCCGTTCCGGACGTTCTGGTGGACAACTCAGCTTGGGTTGCTGCCCGGTAATATCGTGTTTGTCTTTGCTGGAACGCGCTTGCCAAGTCTGGAATCCCTCGTGCAGACAGGTCCGATCGCATTGCTTGACGGACCAATGATCGCAGCCCTGATTGCCACGGTTTTTCTTCCGTGGCTAGCCCGAAAAATGATCCAGTGGTCGTCACGCCCGCGAAATACGGAACAGCAGTTGCCAGACCGCGAAGCTGATGATCAAGCTCGGAAAGAAACATGACGGAAATCAACTCGCACCTACTCTGGATGTTGATTGGCACGTTCACCGCGTTGTGCGGTGGCACAGTTGTGCGGATTGTCGCGCTTCGGAAGGCCGAACCGGAGCTGGCAAAGAAGAGAATGGGAAGTGTGAAGGTCTGGTGGACTCTGGCGATCATGATGGCACTGGCAGCCGTGTTTCAGCAATCGGGCGCTGCCGTTCTTTTAGCCATCGCCAGTTTTCTGGGGCTTAGAGAGTTTCTGGACCTGATTGGAAAACAGCGCATCGGGCGGATTGCCGTCGTCGTAGCTTTCGTGTCGGTCCCGCTTCAGTACTCCCTGATCGCCATGGGTCTTGAAAATGAAGCGAAGTTCATTCTGCCTGTCGGTATGCTGCTCTTGATGAGTACAGTGCGATTGGTAAACGGGGAAACTCAGGGATTTATTCGTACGACAGCTGGTGTCTACTGGGGTGTGATGCTGCTGGTCTATTGCTTGTCGCATGCTGCGTTGCTGTTCACATTTGCGACTGATCACATGCCTGCCGTCGGAGCTTCTGGCTGGTTCCTGTTTGTTGTCATTATCACAGAAATGGACGATATTGCGCAGGCACTTGTGGGGCGTGCGATTGGACGCCGAAAGATCACTCCCACGATTTCCCCAAACAAAACATGGGAAGGATTTTTGGGAGGCGTCATCACTTCGGTCGTCCTTTCTCTTTTCCTCGCACCATGGTTGACGTCGTTCCCGCCAGTTTCAACACTACGCGGTTTGCTGTTGTCCGCCGGATCGGGGCTCCTGATCGTGACGGCTGGATTTTTTGGCGACATCAATATGTCAGCGGTCAAGCGTGATGTGGGTGTGAAAGATGGCAGCTCAATTCTGCCCGGGATGGGCGGAATGATCGATCGTGTGGACAGCCTGACTTTCACTGCGCCTGCTTTCTACTATTTTCTGTGTTTGGTTCTGTGAAAAAACTTCCGACGGACGACTGAGATGCCCGGCAGACATAAACACCCCGACAGTTCGGCGGATTCTAAAAACCCAGCCGCCGAGGTTATTGGTCCAGATCCCTGTCAGGATCGTTACTTAACGATTCCAAATGTCATTTGTGTCGCCCGATTTCTTGGCTCGCTCGTGATCCTGTGGTTTGCTTTCATCGGGAATGCGACGGTCTTTACGATCGGTTTTGTCGTATTGAATCTTTCGGACGCGGTGGACGGCCGACTCGCCAGATGGCTCAATCAGCGGTCGGTATTCGGTGCTCGGCTGGACAGTACGTCCGATGCGACGCTCTACGGTTGTCTGGTGATCGGCAGTCTGATGCTGAAATGGAAGCAGCTGCAGCCGGAAATAGTCTGGTTTATCGTGCCGCTTGTCAGCTATGCCATGACAACCGGCTACGGGCTGTGGAAGTACGGTCGCATACCAAGTTATCACACCTACGGCGCAAAGTATTCGCAATGGCTGGTACTCGGAGGAGCCACCGCGATGCTGTTGGACTGGTCGATGTGGCCGATGCGAGTCGCCAGTGTTGCCGTCACGTTGACCAACATGGAGGCGACGGCGATCACTTTTGTGCTGCCAACCTGGCGGGCAGACGTGCTGACGCTGCTGCATGTGCTTCCGAAACGGTCGAAACCGGACTGATAATTGGTTCTACTCGGATTTTAGTGGCGACACGGGGAATTTCCGGGGAATTCGGAGTTGCGTTGATGGGTTCAAAGTTGCATTGGAACCGTCATTCAGATGAGGCAAGCGACTCGGTCATTTCCGTGCGATTCATTCGGTTGTCCCCCATTCGGTTGTCTCTCTGCGTCGCATGAAATGCGACAACCGAATGGGGACAACCGAATGGGGACAAGATAGCCGGAAACACTTCCGTACAAAAACCGGGTGCTCTACTGCACGCGGTTGGCATTGGTGCGTTAACCGCGAGGCGCCAGAAATGAGTCTGGAGAGCGGAGTGGCGTGAGCCCTCCGGTACCTCGTTTTTTGTACCGGCAAGCTGACGCATGCCGCTCGCCAATACACTCACTCATCACCGCGTGGAGTCTAGTGATACTCCGCGCGGCCAGAACTGAGGGACGTGTTGTTGAG
>JAYUVA010000705.1:0-4879 GCA_043754375.1 Candidatus Kuenenia sp.
TCCTTTCCTGATGTCGTAGAAGTTGCTGCACGAGCGTTGAATTTGACCTTCGATCCTGCCTGCGATGCAGTCCGTTTACCGGCTGGTCCGGGTAAGGAATTTATTGTGAAGAAAGTTACTGTTGAAATTGATTTTGCGGGTCGAAAGTATTCATTAACCACCGGCGAACTGGCGAAACAGGCCAGCGGTGCGGTGATGATTCAACATGGCGACACCAGCGTGTTCGTCGCATCTCAGACCGGCCCGGGTCGTCCAGGGATGGATTTTTTCCCGCTGCAGGTCGATTATCGTGAACGTCTGGCCGCTGCCGGAAAATTTGCCGGCGGATATCTCAAACGTGAAGGTCGTCCGACCACACGTGAAGTGTTGACCAGTCGCCTGACCGACCGTCCGATTCGTCCATTATTCCCCAAAGGATTTCGCGACGAAGTGCAGATTATGGGCAATGTCATGTCGTGTGACGGCGTCAATGACCCGGACGTCCTGAACATCACCGCCGCCAGCGCTTCGCTAATGATTTCCGGGATGCCGTTCAAAGGCCCAATCGCCGCTGTGCGAGTTGGCATGATTGACGATCAGTTGATTCTGATGCCGACTCGTGAGCAAATGGAAACGAGCAAGCTGGATCTGGTTGTGGCCGGTTCCCGCACCGCCGTGCTGATGATCGAAGGTTTCGGCAACCAGATTCCTGAAAAGGAAATGGGCGACGCCATTATGTTTGCGCATAAGCACATTCAGACTCTGTGTGCACTGCAGCTGGATCTGGTCAAACAGTCGGGTGTGGCTCCTGCGGTGTTCCCGGAACCTGTCGCCAACCCGTTCTTCGAAAAGCTGAAGACGGAAGCGTACAAGCAACTGCAGGACGCGAAGCTGACAAAGATCAAGCAGGAACGGGCCGAAAAGGTTCGCGAACTGAAGAAGTCGCTGACTGCAAAGTATTTCCCGCACGATGCCGTGACCACTGCCGATGGCCTCACGAAAGCTCAGTTCGGCGAAGCATTCCATGATGTCGAAGAACGAGTTGTCCGCGACCTGATTTTGACCGGCAAACGGATCGACGGACGTGTTCCGACGGATCTGCGAGCGGTCAGCAGCAGTGTTTCTGTTTTGCCTCGAGTCCACGGGTCTGCCGTGTTCACACGAGGTGAAACACAGTCCATGGCCACACTGGTCCTTGGGACGACTCGCGATCAGCAGAAGTTCGATGGTCTCTTCGGGGAAGATGCTCAGCGATTCATGCTGCATTACTATTTTCCTTCGTTCTCGGTCGGCGAATGCAAGCCAATCCGAGGACCAGGACGCCGCGAAATCGGACACGGGTGTCTGGCAGAGAGATCAGTTCTGCCCGTCATTCCGCCGTCGGATAAATTTCCGTATACGATCCGGATCCTCTCCGACATCCTGGAGTCCAACGGCAGCAGTTCCATGGCATCGGTGTGCAGCGCCACACTGGCACTGATGGACGCTGGTGTTCCGATCCTCCAGCCGGTGGCCGGGATCAGTATCGGTCTGGTTGACGAAGGAAGTCGTTATACGCTTCTGACGGACATCATGGGTGACGAAGACCACTTCGGCGACATGGACTTCAAAATTGCCGGCACTGGTCGCGGTGTCACAGGCATTCAGCTGGACCTGAAGAACGAAGGCATCAGCGAAGAAATTATTCGCGGCACTCTTGAACAGGCTCTGAAGGCTCGCAAGGAATTGTTGCGAGAAATGCTGACAGCGATTCGTCGTCCGCGCAGTGAAGTGTCAGAACATGCTCCAAAGCTGGTTCAGACATCGATCAATCCGGAGAAAATCGGTCTGCTGATTGGTCCTGGGGGCAAAACCATCCGCGCCATTCAGGAAGAATCCGGTGCCCAGATCGATATCGCCGAAGACGGAACCGTCACGATTTCCGCGGTGAACGCTCAGTGTGCTGATATGGCACTGGCTCGCGTCGAGGCATTGTGCGAGGAGATTCAGCCTGGCCGTATTTACATGGGCAAGGTGACTTCAATCAAGGACTTTGGTGCCTTCATTGAAATCGCTCCGGGCAAAGACGGACTGTGTCACATCAGCGAACTGTCCGATGGTTTTGTGAAGAACGTCTCAGACGTCTGCAAGATTGGCGACACGTTTGAAGTGAAGGTTATCGCCGTCGATGACCAGAACCGCGTGAAGCTGTCCCGCAAAGCGGTCCTGTTGGCATCAAAGCAGGATGCACCAGCAGACGACGACGAGGAATAGCCGACGAGACTCGCAGGACGGGTTTTCGAACCCGTCCTGTTTTTGGGTGTGCGACGGCTCGACGACGCTTTGGAATTTGGGGCGCAGCCCTTTTTGTCATTGAACGTCAGAAAGAAAGTCGCTGCGCCACAATACCAAAGCTCCGTCGAGCCGGAGCACTCCAAAATGCAGCGTCATGCGTTGAACATTGCGCGAACGTCAACGCGAAGTCCAGACAGCAGCACACTGGTCGCTTCGTCGTCCAACTGAAAAACGCCATGTTCAACGTAGTTGTTGTCCTGCAGCACGAGTACCGTAACCCGATCTTCCTGCGGATCAACAATCCAGTATTCCGTGATGCCTGCTCGAGCATAATCGCGTCGCTTGTCGTCATAGTCGCGAGTTCGCGCGTCCGAGCCCAGGCTCACAATCTCCAGTGCAAGGTCAATGTGCGTCGGGTAATCAACATCCGGACCAGGAGCATTTTCCGGCGCTATGTAGAGAAGGTCAGGTTCCCGAATCGTGCCTGGGAAAAGTCGTGTCGGCAGCGGAGCCAGCAGGACCGTGGCAGCAGGCTGGTCGGAAAGTGATTTTCGGAATGTGTCGAGGAGCCATATCAGAATTCGTTGATGCTTGAGCGTCGGCATGGGCAGGATTTCCAATCGCCCGTCAACAAGTTCGGCCATGCGGTTGGTATGAAATTTCAGGAAATCGGCTTCACTCCATTGCCCCTGTGAAGGCAACAGAAAAGCCGCTTCCCATGCGGGCTCGCCTTTGGCAGACGGAATCTGCGGAATGGTCATCGACATCATAAATCCCCGGATTTCGAGGGCAGCAGTTATAGACGTTTGTCATTATACCTTCCCCTGGCCTCGAATGAAACGCCTACTCATCCTGAGTTGAGTGGTTGCCAAACCGGCGGTTCCACCGCATGAAGCCGGGTGGGGCCGCGCTGTGGCGGCGCACTAAAAAGCCATTCGGTTGCCACCGTTCCAGCGAAGTTGCTATGGTTTCTGGCCCCTGCCGACCCCGCGTCGTCGTTGCCAAACCTGCGGTCCACCGGCATAAAGCCGGGTGGGGCCGCGTGGATCACGCCGCGGAAGCACCATCGTCGCCGCATTGGCCCCTACCGACCCCGCGTCGGTAGAGCCCTGGTTTGGCAACTACATCAAACAGAACACGGTGCGAACAGGCCCCCATCGGCTTCACGCCGATGGAGCCAAGGTTTGAAAACTATGGAGCCAATCTACTCGCCGCACGACGTCAATCCGGCATATCAGCTCAACTGGGGACTCACGATCTTCTGGCGACAGCAGCCGATTCCGGACAGCGAATGGCTCACGCAATTACAGACTGCCACCGAACCTGATGGCGTCCGAATCCTGAAGCATCGAACTCTCCGCGATGATGCCACTCAGTTTTTCATCAGCACCAGACCCCATGTTTCTCCCAGCCAGTTGATTCGCAGCGTCAAAGGGCGGCTTCAATATGTTGTCAGATCACAACAACCAAAGGCGTTCCAGCGAAACTACGCAGTTCGCAGCGTGGGAAGTGCAACACGCAGCGTGGTCGAAGAGTACGTCGTGAAGCAAACGAATCACCATCCGATGGCCGACTCGCGGGTTCAGGAACTGCTGCAACGGTATCAGAAGACATTTCCTGACGTTGACTTGAGCCAACCAGTCAGCAGTGCTCATGGGAGGTACTGGTACAACCTGCATCTGGTTCTGGTGAATGATCATCGCTGGATGGAGATTCGACCGCAGGTGTTGGACAGACTGAGTCGAATGATCGAACGTGTGGCGACAAAGTATGGCCATCGTCTTTCTCGCGTTGGACTGCTTGCCGATCATTTTCATCTGACGCTGGGATGTTCGGTCGAGCAATCGCCGGAAGAGATCGCCCTGAAATACCTCAACAACTGCGCATATGCCATTGGCATGAAGCCCGTTTTTCAGTTTGGATACTACGCGGGAACAATCGGCGAATATGATCGTGGTGCGGTTTAGTTGCCAAACCTGGCATCCACTGGCGTAAAGCCAGTCGGGGGCCGAGCCGGCTTGTCTGCATGGAGTGCTATTGCCAAACCTGCGGTCCACCGGCATGAAGCCGGCTGGGGGCGCGTGGATCAACTGCGACAGGTCCATCGTCCCCGCATTGGCCCCTACCGACCCCGCGTCGGTAGAGCCCCGGTTTGGCAACTAACAAACCGAACACGGTGCGAACATGCCCCCATCGCCTTCACGGCGATGGAGCCAAGGTTTGAAAACTGGCGCTGGGTGTGTCGGTAGTTTTCAAACCTGGCATCCACTGGCATGAAGCCAGTCGGGGGCCGACGAGCTGATTCTTGCAGACGTTTTGCCAAACCTGCGGTCCACCGGCATGAAGCCGGATGGGGCCGCGTGGATCAACGGCGACAGGTCCATCGTCGTCGCCTTGGCCCCTACCGACCCTGCGTCGGTAGAGCGTTGGTTTGGCAACTACTCAATCAGAATACGGTGCGAACATGCGTCCATCGGCTTCACGCCGATGGAGCCAGGTTTGAAAACTATGGAGCCAATCTACACGCCATCTGACGTCAATCCGGCATACCAGCTCAACTGGGGACTCACGATCTTCTGGCGACAGCAGCCGATTCCGGACAGTGAATGGCTCACGCAATTGCAGA
>JAYUVA010000706.1:0-5667 GCA_043754375.1 Candidatus Kuenenia sp.
CTACGCTGCTTTCGCGGAGCGAAAGGCGACAATGAGACAGTTATTTCTCGAACGATCCTAAGCACTCCATCGCCCATCCGGCGGTTTTCCTCAAACGACCGCAACACAGCCATCCCCAAGCTCGCTCCGCGCGGCTTTTTGCTTCCTGGGGTGATTTCTGGCGACATCCGCCAGTGCAGCTGTACCCGCTGCCCGTTACAATCGCCTGAACGCGAATCATTCGTGTATATGACACGACCGAATTCGCAATTCCGCTGCTTCGAATGGAGGGAATGCAATGGTAGACACGGACTCTCAGATTCTCACGGCTGCTCAAAAAGAGATGCTGCAAAGGGCTTTCCTTTGGGGCAAAATCAACCGTCGGACGCCGCAAGTGAACGAAGTCAGTCTTGAGCCCGACGGTCGCCGACGGAGCCGAGTTATTAAGGATGCAGTTTCTGCCGGACTCATGCGCGATATTGGGAAAGACGCATGGCAGGGAAATGCCTATGAGGTCACCTCGGAGATCATGAAGACTCTTCATCCGCAACATCCCGAGCTACTCGAAACTTGGTCGAGGTTTCACGAGAAGAATTCGCACAAGAACGCCTACTCTCGACCCTGGATTCGCCTCGAAGAACTATCGATGCCCGAACAATTCGGGGCGATTGAGTCTGACGCCCTCGAGTGGTTTATCGTTTCGTCGGTCCCGTACGAATATCATGCGTATTTTGCAGACGAGGCGGAGACGATTCTCACGGACGCAACCCCGGCGGGCGCCTACAACCGTTATTTCGCCGGGCCGTTTCCCACGCTCGAAGAGGCGGTTGGTGCCAAATCAGGCAAACCATCGCTTTGTCTCGCGGTCTCGTCGCTGGAGCTGCGACAAATGGTGGCAGACAAATTTGCTGAGGAGAAACTTCAACGCACATTTGCCGCCAATCTCATTTGGGGACTGGTGACACTCGACGTCCTGCCGAAAGATCTGGTAATTGGACCGGACGGGAAACCAACCGTAGACCCACAGCTCGTGGAAGGTCATTCCCTTCGCCTCTCTTCGGATGTGAATCCGCCTTCTTGCCGCGCTGAAACGCGATGGGAATCGAATTTGGCCGAATCCATCGACCGTATCAAATCACGGATCGATAAGCTGCAGGCAACGCTTGAGCAACTTCGTCACATTGATAAAAACATCGCGGCCTTCGGCGGATGGGATCAGTTCAAAGATGCCTTGGAAAACCGACTAAGAAGCTCTCACGAATAAAGTCCGGGTGATACCCTTGCTTGACGACGCGAACACTGGCTATTCGCGCGAGTTGAGACGGTGCGACGATAGTCCTCATTTTTTTCGAAAGGTTCTTCGATGAGCAATGCAGACGCGCAATCCCGATTTCATACAGGATTTGGCATCCTCCACTCTCTGACGTTGATTGAACGTGAATCAAGAAGTCTGCTTTCCGAGGCGATTCATCGAAACGACGCTGTCAGCAGTGGCCTTGAATCCGGACAAATGCCATCGGACAGAGCCGTCGTGTTGCTCCGTGCCACGTTGGCCGATCTCCAAAAACTGACGAACTGACGGTCAGTTCTTCGCGGCGTAAACCCATTCACCGGGAAATCCGCAGTTGGCGGCAATCTGAAACTGCGGTCGCAGCGCATTTTCCAAACGAGTTCCGAAGTCGTGTTCCGATACCGCCAACAAGTCTTTCCTCGAGCCGGTGGCAAACAGCAGTGCATAGTCCTCCAAAAGGGATTCTGCACAACTCGGCCCCACGTGCTGGAGCGCCTCGTATTGGACTGCAACAAATGGCTGGAGGTACCGATCGATGTCCGGAAGCCAATCTCCTTTTGATGAGTTCACCTCCGGAAGCGTCGGGCATAAATTCCACATTGCATCGTGTGCAACGAAAGACCATGGCAGAAAATGGTCCACAGAAAACCCTGCAGCGGATAGCTCCAACCCCGAGTAGATGCAGCGGCCTGCCGCACTATCGTTGATCGCAGTACGCCAGAATCGCTTCGCATCTGTGAGATCCCTTGCCTCTGGCGGGGAAAGTTTTCCGGAGATGTTGATCACGTTTGGATTCCGTGCCTGCAGGTATCGCAGCAGGTTCCAATTCACGAATCCCCTCAATACTTCGACGTGCTCAAGCAAGTACAAGAACGACGCTTCCGAAAACTCGATCTGTGCGTCTACAAATCGATACAGCGGCGGACGATCACCCCGGAACGTTTGCTCCGCCAAGTCTCGAACACGTGCATTGACTTCGTGATCCTTGAGCCGCTGTGTTTCTGCTGCAAAGAATGGCCTAATGAATCGATACGGCACAAACCGACCGAGTTCGTCCCGTTGTCGACCGGCGGCCGACGTTCGGTCGAGTTGACCACAAGCCAAAGTTACGTCCGCGAGCGAAGCGTCCGCCGTCAGTGACGTCTGATCCCTTACAAGGTCCGCGCACCGAGTCAGCTTATCGCTCTTCCCGAACTGCAGCCGAAAGTAATGCACTGGGTGCCATACTTTTGCCACCATTCGCGACAGTAGCCAATCCACGGACGCCGTCCGCTGGTGCTTCTCCTGAATCGCATCGAGCAACGCCAAGGCCCAATAGAACTTGTAGGAGTTCGTGACATTCGCAAAGCTTCCGGCCAATGCACCGATATTTACTTCGTTTGACCCCGGCAATGATCCTGTTTTCATAGCAGCACTGGCATAAGTTTTTGGTCTTTCCCACCTGACACACATGCAGCCTCGAACCGCAAAGAGAAACCTCCGTTGAGTATCTTGACGCACTCGAGATGCAGTCGCAAGCGTCCCTGGCGCGGCGATTTGCCGAAGACCGCCGTTTCTACCGGCTGAGTTTTCGTACACTGTCGTCAAGTTTAAGATGTCTGCCGAAACGGTCTCGTTCATCCATTCAGCGGATTTCGATTCGGCCGACGAGCCGACTGTAGGTGACCTCTATACGATCAAAGTTGATGGCTCAGCTTCCTTTCGCCGCCAACTCGCGGATCCGTGGATCTACCATCATAAATGGCTATTCGTGGCTGAAGACTACAAAGGCTTCGATGTCGAATCCTCGAAGGATCGTTCTCGCCATTGGCTGGCACTCGACGTCATTGACTTCCGGCGAATTGGCCGTCGTAGTTTTTGGCACGAGAATGTGGCGTCGCAGCTCGATAGTGCAGGCTGAAACTATTCACGGATTCGACTGCGTACACGACGAAGGTCATCACGATTTATGCACCTGAACCGAATGAATGGATCGAAAACCGGAAGCGGAGATAGCCATGTTTCCCTGCCATGTCTGCGGCCACGACGCCGCAAAATCGGAATTGGTCAGCGAAGTCTTCAACCTCGAAGGACGTCGTGTGCTGGTCGTCGAATATCAGGGAGAAGATCGCTGGAGCAATGACGACTCAAAAGAAAAGCGAGCCATCGGCGAGTTGTGGGCGAATGCCAGCGATGGGCATTGCCTATTCGTGATGCCGAATGGGCCGGACTGGATCGCCATTCGAACAAAAATCACCACTCCTTTCCGATGAAGATGCTGTTGTTGGTTTCGAAGTTACTGAATACCATCCTTTATGTGCAGCAGTAGGACGCTCAATCGAATTTGAGGAGCTTGGAGCCGGAGATAGACGAGTTGGTGTACGCTCTCTACGGCCTGACGCCGGGGGAAATTAAACTTGTGGCGGAGGGGACGAGGAAATGAAGATTTATTTGGACGTTTCCTGCCTGAACCGGCCGTTTGACGACCAACGGCAGACTCGCATTCGCCTAGAAACGGAGGCGGTGGCGTTGGTCATGGAGCGAATGGACCTTGGGGTCTGGGAGCAGGTCAGTTCGCAAATGGCAACCCTCGAAGTGGAAGCCATCGGCGATCCCGAACGCAAAGAATGCGTCCAGACACTTCTGGAGGATGTCGAGATTTGTGTTAGACTGACAGACAAAGAGTTTTCCAGGGCCGCGATCCTGGAAAAACTTGGTTTCAAAGCTGCTGATGCATTGCATGTCGCGGCCGCCGAAACGGCGGTCGCCGACGTTTTGTTAAGTTGCGATGATCGTTTATGCCGGCTGGCCAAACGTTACCGTCGTCAATTGCTGGTCCAGGTTGTCAATCCGTTGGTTTGGTTACGGGAGTTGGAACATGACTCAAACGCTTGACGAAATTCGCCGCCACGGACTGGAGGCTCTCCGGTCTCGCCTGGGACGTGCGGGCATGATTCGATTTCTGCAGCAATTCAGCACGGGCGAAGGCGATTACACTCAGTCGCGTAAGGCGTGGGTTGACCAAACGTCGATGGCAGACCTCGGCACCTTAGTCAATTTAGCAAACGCTGGAAATAAACGTGGCAAAGCGAAGAAAAAGGCATAGTTGAAGTAAAGCCATGATCAGAGCGGGTTAGAGTAATCTGAGCAACAAGCAGATAGCCATGTTTCACTGCCATGTCTGCGGCCACGACGCCGCAAAATCGGAAGTAGTCAGCGAAGTCTTCAACCTCGAAGGACGTCGTGTGCTGGTCGAAAACATTCCCGCGCTCGTATGCGAACATTGCGGAGAGGCCGCTTTTTCACGAGAGACAACGGAGCTAATCCGTCAGATGGTTCATGGCGCAGGCCACCCCGTCAAAACCGTGCCGATGGATGTGTTTGCAATGTCGTGAAGCGCGGGCGTCGGAGCGGGAGTTCAACGAGATGGTCTACGCTCTCTATCCGCGAAGGAGAGGATTTCCCCCGCTTGACGAGTTGTTACGTACTCTGAGAAAGAAGACTGGCAGCATGAATGGTGAAACTCGGCTTTTGGTTGTGGTAGCACTGATCGAAGATGTACCCGAGCGAGGTTTGCTGCGGGGGCAGGTAGGTACAGTAGTAGAAGTGCTTGAGTCAGACGTTTTTGAAGTTGAATTTTGTGACGACAACGGACGCACTTACGCTTTACTCGCACTGCGTGCTGATCAGATCATGGTCCTGCACTATCAACCACGCCAGGTTGCGTGAGTGAAAGACTTCGCTGGAGCACGTAAAAATCCGGACTGCAATCGCCTTCGTTTACAGAAAAACGAAAGTCAAATTATGAAACTGCATGTGGACAAAGAATCCGATGCGCTGTACCTGCGGCTCGATGATTCCAGGATTATCGAGTCCGAAGAAGTCTCGCCAGGCGTGGTGTTGGATTTCAACGAGCACAATCAAGTCGTGGGAATTGAAATGCTGAACCTTTCCCAACGCACTCCCAAACTGGATTTGCGGGAATTACAGTTCCAGACGACATGACCGTGATATACTTCGCGCGGCCGGAAATGAGTCTGGCGAGCGGAGCGGCGTGAGCCCTCCGGTACCTCGTTTTTGTACCGGCAAGCTGACGCATGCCGCTCGCCAATTCTCCCACGTTCTTCCTTGGGTTGCCGGAAAAGACCGCGACCTGCGTTCAATCTGCAATCGGCATGCGAATGCGATCGCCGCGAATTGAGGACAATGCGGCGACTTCGCGGTCCGCGTTTCGCAGGCGGCCTTCGGTGGTGCGATGCGTCATAATTACCAGTCGTGCGACGCCGGATTCGTCGTCAACATCGTCTGTTTCATCCTGGCGCACACTGCTGATACTGATTTCATTGCGGCCCAGAATGTCGGCGATGTCGGCCAGCACATGCGGTCGGTCGGCGACTGTGAAACGCAGATAGTAGCGG
>JAYUVA010000707.1:0-3209 GCA_043754375.1 Candidatus Kuenenia sp.
GTCGAGACATGTCTCCACAGGGAATTCCCGATGAGTGAAGTGAGGTCTGCTGTTTTCCGGCACGTCACCGCATCCTCGTGAACTAAGTTTCAGCGTTCATGGAATCACTGCATCACGGGGAGTCCACTTGTCATGGTCAAACACTGGCGTCTGAAAAAATTAAATAGCTGGACAGTTCAAGGCCCCATCATCACCCGATTGATGATGCATTTTCTGTCGTACAATGTGGCAACTCTGTTTCTGTTACTGGTCGTGTACGGAATCAAGGGATCACTTGACGCGATCGCAGATCAGTCCGTCAGCGCTGCACCAGTGACGTTTTGGCAGCAAGCGGCACCCGTTGTGATCTGTATGCTGGTCATGATGCCCTTTATGATCTGGGACTTGATGAATCTGACAAATCGCATTGCCGGACCACTCTTCCGGTTTGAAACCCTGCTCAAAGAATACAGCAGGACCGGCACACTGAATACCGCCCACCTGCGCGAAGGTGATCTGCTGACGGAATACCAACAACATTTCAATGAGTTTGTTGAGGCGATCCATGGTCGTTTTCCAGAGACGCAACCAGTCGGCAACGCGCCTGTGGCCGAGTCCGTGACAGCAACATTGGCATTTCGGAAGTCCGTTTAACGCGATTCCAACTGCCACATGGCGAAACGCAGATCAAACGGATCACCAGCAGAATCCGCCGATGTTTGTGCAAAATCACTCTTGCGGTGCCAGACGCAGCGCGCAGTCAATCCTGTCATGGCTGCCTGGTGATGGCGAAAGTTCTGGCTGGCGTGTGATTCAACCCGGAACGGGTTTCACAACAAAGCCTGGGGTCGCCGCTTTGCGGCGCACCCCAGGTCAAGGAATAGGAATTGTTTCGAACCCCCAACGGGGTTTCACATCCCCCGACTCTTGAACCCAAATCGGCATTTGCAATGTGGAACCCCGTTGGGGTTCACAGGGTTGTGTGCCGTTTTTCCTGGGGTGCGCCGGTGTCACGGCGCCCCCAGGCTTTGTTGTAAAACCCCGTTGGGGTTCAGCACGTTGCACAGGGCGTCTGTCTGAATTCCGTGTTTTTGTGAGCGGCAAGGCGCTAGCCGCCGGTTTTTGCAGGCGAATTACCCGCCGCTAGCGGTCTGTTGATTTAGTCTGCAAAGTACGCCGTCTTGTTTAACCCTGAGCCGCAGGTGACGGTTTCTGCACACGCCGTCGCCTGCGGCTCAGGGTTAAACGATTCAATCAACAGACCGCTAGCGCCTTGCGGCGCACAGTTTTCGAGTATCGGGACAGACTCCTGGGCTTTCACATTTTGTGCCTTTGGCACAGGAAGCGTAGTTTCGGCATTTGGTCCAACCTGCCGGAACGGCGCTTCGCTTGGTCCGGCCTACAGGTTTAAGCCAAATTCGTTGTCTTGACAGAGCGCCTACATCCGTTCGACCATGGCACGCATCTGTGTGAACTGCTGCTGCAGAGTCGCGCGGCCGTTACTGGCCTCAAGACGTTGACGCCATTCAGGGGTGAGGAAATCGAGCTGAGTGCATTCGAGGACGGCGGCAGCTTCCTGCATGTCCTTTTCAATTCCCTGAGCCGAAGGAATGAAGTCAGCGAGAGCCTTCACGATGTCGTCCTGCGTCACATCCTTTCGATCAGCGACGAGGGCAAAACGTCGCGCCGTAAGGACGACGCTTTCAATGTCGGCACCGCTGAGTGTCTGATGGCGTTCGCTGAGTGTCAGCGTACTGGCATCGAGCTGGATTCCATTCTTGCGTCCCATGACGCCGAACATGGTACGGATTTCGTGATCGCTGTGCGGATAGAACAGTGGGATATGCACCTCTGCTCGGCCCTGACGCTTCAGGTCGATCGGCAGCAAGTCCGGACGGCATGTGAGCAGCATCCAGATGATCCGACCACGATAACGAGTGTCGCCCATCTGCTGTGCGATCATTGAAAAGATTCGTCCGCTGGTCCCGGAATCGCCGTCCTGATTGCGATCGCCCAGTGACGCATCCGCTTCATCGATCATCACCACGACCGGCCCCAGACTGCGTAACACCGTGAGCACACGCTGCAGGTTGCCTTCGGATTCACCGACATATTTGGAGCGAAAGTTGCGAAGCTTGACGCAGGGGATACCAATGGAACCGGCATAGCACTCTGCCAGAAATGACTTGCCGGTTCCAACCGGACCACAGATGAGATAGCCCATCGGGGCCGCTTCCTGATGACCGTTCGTAATCAGACTCGCGTCGTCCCGCAGACGTTTGACAGCCGCTTCCTGCCCGACGACCAGATCCAGTTTGTGTTTCGGTTCGACAAATTCCAGATACCCGCCGCATTGGCGTTCAATGGCACTCTTCTTCAGATCCTGAAACTGCCGTACCGTGACCCCGCCGGAGCGTGATGCCAGAGAAATCAGGTGATCAAGACTGAGCAGGCTGAGTCCGTTCGACGAGGATGTCAGCTGAGCGGCATTCATCACGTCTGCAGCCGGAGCGACTTTGGTCGAGTTTGTGCGAAATCGTTCCGCAATAAAACTTTCCCGAGCTGCGACATCCGGCATCGGAATTTCGACGGTTGCTACGAACGGACTGGACGTCAGTCGCTCGTTGAGTTCTGAGAGGCTTTCACTGACGACACAGAACGCCATGTTGACCCGGCGAATCCACGGATTGCGAGCCCAGTCCAGAAACCGCACGACGCGTGCCGCCACGCGCCCGGCGATTTGAGCGGCATCGCCGGGCGGCACAAGGTACTGACCAAAATCAAACACCACCGCCATGCGTCGGCGCTTCTTCGGGTCGTCTTCGATCAGCGTGCGTTCGATCATCTGGTCGAGCGTCAGCAGGATATCATCCGGATCGCGCGACCAGTTTCGATACGGGCCGAACAGGTCGGTCAGCTCTTTCATCATTTTTGTGTGGCGATTCGGACTGCTGCCCGCGAGTGCCTGCAGCCCCTGGCTGAGGTTGTGTTCCAGCACCAGGTCCCATTTGGCAAACAAATGTTCGCCCAGGAATTCGGACAGGCTCAAGAATTCCGTGCCGCCGTCTTTCGGCACCGGGATCAGGTCGTGCACATTGCCTTGTACAACAAAGAAACACGCCGTCCCGGAGAAATACTTCTGCGCCAGATCATTGGCCCAGGCCGGAAACCACGCAGGAAGATCTATCGTCGGTGCAGCAACCTCAGGCGTATCGGTCATGTTCAGTTCG
>JAYUVA010000708.1:0-5290 GCA_043754375.1 Candidatus Kuenenia sp.
GGGCCCGGCTATCAGAACGAATGGCCCTTTGGGCCGGAACAAAAGGAAAACTACGCAACACTGCACTTTCCACGAAGCTGATGTTGGACGAGTTCTAAGGCAAACACTGCCCAGATGCCACCATTTCATCTTGTGGCAGATTTGCCAGCAATTGACTGCCGCGTCCCCGTGAGTCACACTGCCAGCCACCCTACCCGCTTTCACGCCAGAAACAACGGGCTCCATGGACAAGAAATCACTCAGCGAACGCGACATCTGCACCAAGTTCGTGGTGCCTGCGCTGCAATCTGCCGGATGGGACATTCAGCACCAGGTCCTGGAGGAACACTTCATTCACCGCTGGCCAGGTGCTGGTAAAAGGGGAAGACGGTCAGACGAGGGAAACGGAAGTTCGCAGACTTCCTGTTGTCCTACAAACCGAACATGCCGCTCGCGCTCATCGAAGCCAAAGACAATAACCACAGCATCGGCAGTGGAATGCAGCAGGGACTGGATTACGCCAGAACGCTCGACATTCCCTTCGTCTTCAGCACCAATGGCGACGCCTTCCTGTTTCATAATCGACTGACCACAGGTACGGGCAAGACATTTACAGCGTTTCAAATCATCTGGAGACTCTGGAAATCCGGCACGGACGAAGAGAAGGACATTTACAAGCAGTTCTCCCCGGACTTCTTCGACTTGATCGTGATTGACGAATGCCATCGCGGCAGTGCGGCAGAAAACAGTTCCTGGCGAGAAATTCTGGACTACTTCAGTTCCGCCACCCAAGTCGGCCTCACCGCCACTCCGAAGGAAACGGAAGATGTCTCCAACATCGACTACTTCGGCGAACCGGTCTACACGTATTCGCTGAAGCAGGGCATCGAAGACGGATTCCTTGCCCCGTACAAGGTGATCCGCATCGACTTTGACAGGGACATCCAGGGGTGGAGGCCGGAAGCTGTACTTCACCATCATGGAGTTTAAGAAGGCAACGGAACTGTTCGCCGACCCGGACGTTGACGGCGATCCGGTCCAGATCTACAAGCCCGGCCCTGACGATCCGCCACTACCACCCGATGATGGAGACGCGGAATCCGGAGTCGATGGCACTGACGGCGATCAGCACGGAACAGAGAACGGCACCGCTGGGACTGGCTCCGGCACAGGAAACGGCTCAGGCACAGGAAGCGGAACCAATACGGGAACTGGCGGCGGTCAACCCCGCACGAAATACGTCGTTCACGATGTCACCGTTTCCGTGCTGGCCGAACGAGTCCAGTACGACAGCTCCGACGGCAGGCTGATCACTGAATCCCTGACAGACTACACCCGGAAAAAGGTTCACGCCGAATACGCCACTCTCGACGCTTTGCTGCAGAAGTGGTCATCTGCCGATCAGAAAGAAGCCATCCTGGCGGAAATGGAAGAAAACGGCGTTCTGTTCGCTGAGCTGGCTGAACAAGTCGGCAAAGACTTTGATCCGTTCGACCTTGTCTGCCACGTTGCTTTTGACCAGCCGCCGCTGACACGCCGTGAGCGAGCAGACAACGTCAGGAAGCGAAACTACTTCGCCAAGTACGGCGATCAGGCACGAGCCGTCCTGGAAGCCCTGCTGGACAAGTATGCCGACGAGGCGGAAGGAGACCGAGCACGCCTGGAAGGTGCCGTTCGAGCAAGTCCAAGCCGCTGGCTACAACCTCGACATCAAGAACCCGTACGACACCAGCGTCGCACACACCGACCCCGACGAGTTGCGCGCCGACTACCAACTCCTGATAACCGACCTGCAACAAACCCGCGATCGGTTGAAGGCCGAGTTGATGAAAGCATTCGAGCGATGAAGGGCAAAGCCCCAGGAAAGAATGGCAGATTGGTCAGATACCGCCGGACCAGTCAAGAAATGCCTACTGTCTGACCACAGTCTCTCGCCTCGCTTCTATTTCAAAAACAAGGTATCTTTTGAAATAAGGCGGTTGAATCCCGGCTCTAATTTCAGGCACCGGAAATAACAGTTGAGCCAGGGATGGTTTGTGGCTCAGATGAAAAAATCGTCCTGAGTTTGCAGGCGTTTGGCCGAAATTGTGCGTACAAGGGAGATGACTCGTCTCGAATGTGATGATTGACTAAACTTTCAAATCCTTGAATGATGAAACCCTCAATGACACATATGACAGCACAATCCGCACTCCCCGAATACGGCAACCCGCCGGTGGTGGAAACGGTTGTTGGTGTGCAGTTTCAATCGCTCTCCGGATTCACCAACGCCCATCTTGGTGCGTTCTGGCAGGCATTGGGAGTTCAAGACTGGCCGACGGTTCAGGATGTGCCTCCCCTGCCTCGGCAGGAAGAACGCTTCACGCCGGAAGCCCAATGGGGAAAGGCGCTGCGGCTTCAACTGTCACAGAACCCAGCTTCGCGTCTGCAAATCCGCAATCGTGACCGCAACCGAATGCTCCAGGTGCAAAATGGCCGCTTGCACTTGAATTGGTTAGGAGAAGGAGGAGAGGAATATCCAAGGTTTCCTCAGGTCCGAGAAGAGTTTGAAAAATACGTGGCCCTACTGTGCCAATTCGTCGAGGACTCTCAGATGAGCCAAATACATTTCGATCAATGGGAAGTGACCTACGTCAATAAGATTCCACAGATCCTCTGGAAAACGCCGGCGGACTGGGATTTCTTTAAGCCGCTGAATGGTATGCCATCCATCGAAGGCGTCGTCGAAGCGGAGAGCTTTTCCGGGGAATGGCACTTCGTTATTCCTGACAAGCAAGGTCGGCTTCATATTCACTGGCAGCATGCCAGGGAAGCTGACGCCGATGAAGCATCACATGTGCGATTGACGCTGACCGCTCGTGGACCTTTGCGGGATGATGTTCCGGAAGTGGAAGCACTTTTCAGCGGGCTTGATCTCGGCCGATCCACCATTGTGAATTCTTTCAAACATTTGATGAATGAAACTGCAAATCGGGAATGGAGACTGAGAGATGCCACCCATTGCTGATACTGATTCGCTCGCCGCAATCACCCCTCCCGGTCAGTCTTTCACTCGCACGAAAACCGGGTTTTCCACACGAGAGCCGCGCGAAACCCATCGCGAAGGATGGCAGAAATCCATTGACCAGTTGCTCTTCTGGTGGAGCAATCCGGAATACCTTGCGGACGAAGATTTTGATGCTCCGGACAAAATCGTCCTGGATTTGGCAATGAGAATTTCCCGCGAATTCGGTGACTCTGGGTATCCCGCTCCTGATAGCGTGGTTCCAGACGCCAACGGTGGGATCGTTTTCGAGCGGCGCGAGCGGGACATCACAGAGGTTTTTCACATCTGGAGTGATGGTGATGCGGAGTACCTGATATTTCACGGGCCACGGTTAATCGAACGTGGTCCGTTGTGATTTTGTCGCCGCGAAAACTGGCAAAGGGCGGCATGTGGCCGATGAAATCGAGTTGATCACTGATGACGAATTGCTTTATCGTCGCGTGCCAGCTTCGACGGGTTGGTTCGATCCGGTTTCCCGCGAACTCAAACCGGCAGCGTTCGGTCCGCACAAGGAACGCGACGTAACCGGAATTTCCGTGACCCGTGCCCGATACAAGTCCATTGAGCAGGCGGCATGTGGCCAACCGGGGAAGTCGTATTTCGTGGCCGTGCTTCGTGTCGGCGATCTTCGACAGGCCAATTACGTCGTTAACCCGCAACCGAATGTACCTGGAGGGTATGACATCTCGCACGCGGAACTCCCGGACCTGAACGCCACGAACTACAGAGCGTCCAAAACGCTCGAACGTCAACGCGAATTGGCAAAACACCTGTGTCTCAGAGTCGACGGACCGTTTCAGGACGGAGTCGCCCAATCATGATGATCCCCGAAACCTTCTGCGAGCAGTTCGCGACCTTCGCCGAAGCCCCGCACGGCGTCGCGAAACTGCGTGAGCTGATCCTGCAACTCGCCGTCCAAGGCTAGCGGTCTGGCTCCGTATCAGAAGAGTATTCCCATGCCGAGCCGCACGACCTGCCCTTGAATTGGTGTTGGGCACGGTTCGATCAAGTTGCGACGATCGCGTCTAATCTTGTTTCACCAAATGATTTCGCTGACTCGCCTCACGTCGCTCCCGACAACATTGAGAAGGGAACCGGAAATCTGTTGCCGTGCAAGACCGTTGCAGAGGACGCTGTCCGGAGCGCGAATCATCGGTTCTTTGCCGGACAGATTATTTACTCCAAGATCCGTCCCAACTTGTCGAAGGCCGTGAGCGTTGATTTTGATGGGCTTTGCAGCGCTGACATGTATCCCCTCAACTCGCACATCGACGCGGGCTATTTGCTTCGCTTCATTCTGTCGAGCACGTTCCTCGGAATGGCAGTTCGCAACGACACTCGCGTCGCGATGCCGAAGATCAATCAAGAAGAACTCAGCCGAATCTTGGTTGCCGTTCCCCCGCTGGCGGAGCAGCGGCGGATTGTGGGGAAGGTGGACCAACTGCTGGGGCTGTGTGACGAGTTGGCCGCGCGTCAGGCGACGCGGCGCGAGGCGCGGAAGCGGTTGGTGGGGGCGACGCTCGACCGCCTGGTCTCCGCCCGCTCGGCCGCCAAGTTCCCTGCGCACGCCCACCGCCTCCGCGACCACTTTGACCGCCTCTTCGACCGCCTCTTCGACACCCTCCCCCAACTCCGCCAAGCCATCCTCCAACTCGCCGTCCAAGGCCAACTCGTCCCCCAAGACGTGAACGACGAACCAATCGACGCGGTGCTCGCCAAGATGTGGGAACACAAGAGGCGACTAATTGACTCTCGGACAATTCGCGAGCCCACCCTGCAACCACCAGTTTCCGATGATGATGCTCCCTTCAAATTGCCCACCGGATGGCGTTGGCAGCGGTGGGGAAACATCTGCGATTGGATCACCTACGGCTTCACGAGACCTATGTCCCACGTCGATTCAGGTCCACCCATTGTTACCGCAAAGAATGTTCGCGATGGCTTCATAAGTCTGACTGAAACTCACGACGCCGACGCCGCAGAATTCGCCGCGCTGAGTCCTAAAGATCGACCACGGAAAGGCGATTTGCTCATCGTGAAAGATGGCGCGACCATCGGTCGCGCGGCGATTGTGGAAGATGACCAGCCTTTCTGCATCAGTCAGACGGTCGCTGTTCTGTGGCTCGAATCTTGCCGCCTATACCGTCCATTTCTCTTGCTCATGATCCAAGCTGACGCAGGCCGAGTCCGCCAGCACCCAACTCCTCGCCGCCGCCGTCCATCACCTGCTGACGCCACGCTCGTGAGCCGCAAGGCGCTAGCGGT
>JAYUVA010000709.1:0-3910 GCA_043754375.1 Candidatus Kuenenia sp.
GGGCCCGGCTATCAGAACGAATGGCCCTTTGGGCCGGAACAAAAGGAAAACTACGCAACACTGCACTTTCCACGAAGCTGATGTTGGACGAGTTCTAAGAGTTGCGGGCGAACCCCGCGTTAAGTTCGTCGCCCCGCCTTCAGGCGGAATCGCGGCAGGAGTGGCAAACAAATTCCGGCTAAAGCCGGGACTACGAACGTGCTTTACTTCTAAACCAAGTGCCATTCGGCTGAGGCCGCCGGGTTCGCATCGACTGACTACAACGGTCGCACGACTGAAATCGGCCGCAGGTAATCATTCAGCGTTTCAGGGCTGATAACGCCGCCGCCCATACCGCTTTTGCCAACACCACCATAAGGCACGCCGTGGACGATGACGTTGTGAGCATTGATCCAGCCGTTACCAGCCGTGAAGGCTTCGGCAATTCGAGCACAACGTTGCAGGTCACGCGACCACACGCTGTTGCCAAGCCCATATTCCGTGTCATTGGCGAGCCGCAGACCTTCTTCTTCATTCGAAAACGGGGCAAGGAAAGCGACCGGGCCAAAGATCTCTTCACGCGCAGCAACATTGTTCAGCGAACCCGCCAGCAGTGCGGGCTTCACATAGAAACCTTTCTTGCCGGGAATCTGTGCTTCGCCACCTTCAAGTATCAAGTCGGCCCCACCCGCCACACCCTTCTGCAGGTAGCCCAGCACGCGAGCTCGCTGCTTAGCGCTGACAAGTGGTCCCATCTGCGCGTCGCGGTCCATCTGGTAACCGATCTGCACCGACTTCATACGCAAAATACATTCATCAACAAAGTCGTCGTAGATGTCGCGCTGGATCAACCAGCGCGTCGCATCACAACAGACCTGTCCGCTGTGGAACGTGATCGCCTGAACGAGCTTCTCCGCAGTTTCCTGAATATCGACGTCATTGAAAATCACGGCTGCACCCTTGCCGCCGAGTTCACACTTGACAGGAATCAGGTTGCGTCCGGCGGCTTCCGCTACCAAACGACCGACTTCAGGTGAGCCGGTGAAGCTCATGCGACGCAGTTTCGGATTCTGCGACAATGCCGCACCGGCGGTTTCGCCAAGACCAGTGACCACGTTCAGCACGCCCGCAGGCAGCAATCCCAGTTCCTCAATGACTTTGCACAGATACAGTGCTGACAGCGGCGTGTCTTCCGCAGGTTTCAGGACGCAAGTGTTGCCGGCAGCCAGCGCCGGGGCAAGTCCCCAACCTGCGAGCAGGAACGGGAAGTTCCAGGGAATAATGAATCCACACGCGCCCCACGGATGACGTGAAACCCATGCTTCGTGATTCTTAACGGCGATCACCTGACGATAATTGACGGCCTGCGACAGGTCGGCAAAGTATCGAAACGTATCGATGAAATTCTGAACGTCGCCCACGGCCTGAGTATAGATCTTGCCACAATCCAGCGCTTCGATCGTGGCGAATTCGTCACGACGGGCTTCGACAGCGTCCGCGATCCGATGCAGACACGCCGCTCGTTCTGCAACCTGCATCTTTGCCCAGCCGCTGTTGTGGAATGCATCCACAGCCGCATCGACGGCTTTATCAACATCCGCTTTCTTCAGACTGGTTACGGTGGCGAGCTTATCACCTGATCCTGGGTTGAGCACATCAAAGGTCAGTCCGTCTGCGGCTTCAACCCACCGTCCGCCAACAAAAGACTTTTGCACAGACGCTGCGAGAAACTTCGCAACAGGAGGAGCGAGTTCGGTATCCGTAGTTCGCTCGATCGAAGACGTCGACATCAGGAAACTCCTTGATTTGAAATGCTGCGGCATTTTTGCCGCATAAAACATGGGACGGCACAATACGTACAGAAACCCAGTGCCGATGCGGACGCATAATACCGTTCGTTCTGAGCGTTGGGAATTCCAGCAGGCGTTTCGATTGGAAATACTGGCCCGAAAATCTTGTGGACAGTCGTTCGGTAATGCTACGATCACTGGCCAATATCTCGGACATGAATGTCCAAGTGATAGGATTTGCAGCGTCGATCCGTAACGCGACAAGAAAAACTAGTGCGCTGTCAGGGCTTAATTTTGGGGTTAAGCGAGTCGCGGAGCGACTCGCCTACGTAGGTCGGTCGCTCCGCGACTGAGATTTTCAAACTGCCGACCTACCCTCAATTCAAGGTTTGACAAGGCACTATTTGAAAACATCGATGACAAGGTGTCGGCATGATGCACCTGCCAATACACCGCATACTATGTATATCTCACCGCTCGATGCTGAGGTTCGAAGTATTCCGGCAGCAGGCTGTCGACCTGCAGCAAGCCCTTGCGAGTCAGTTTGAGTTGATCACCTTCGACAGTCAGATATCCGGCAGTCTGCTGATTTCGAAAAGGCACGGCAAATTCTTCCTGAACCAGCACACTGTACTTTTTGTTGATGCGGCCAAGATCGACCTGTCCTTCCTTCATCAGCAACACAAGTTCGCGAATCAACATCTGGTGGGCTGTCGGTCTCAGCGCTCGATTGATCGGCAGTTCGCCGCGATTGACGGTCTCCATGTAATCTTCGATGCCATCGAGATTCTGGTAGTGAACACCCTGAAAATGTCCAAAGCTGGAAACGCCGGTGGCGATCAGATCACTGCCTCGGAACAAATGATCGCGGTACACAAAGTGATCCGTGGCTGGATTCCTAATCATCTCATTGCCGCTCGAAACATGATATCCGGCAGCCAGCAGTCGATCCATCGCTTCACTCACCCAACGTCGTTTCGTCGGCCAGTCAGCGACCGGCGATGCGATTCCCGTTTCACGCATCTCCTTTGAGATCACAGTATTGAACGGCAGTTCCATCTGGTACATCGTAATATTGTCCGGCTGCATTTCGGCCGCCTTTTCGACACAGCGATGCCAGTTCTCGTCAGTCTCACCGATCATTCCAGCGATCAGGTCGATGTTGACCTGCGGAAACCCGACCTGTTGAATCCAGTCGTACGCCCGCATGATCTCCGGCGACAAATGCGCGCGGCCGTTTTCTTCGAGAATTCCGTCGTCGAAGTTTTCTACCCCCAGTGAAATACGCGTAATGCCCATGTCGCGAAGAGTTTCAAGTTTCTCCAGATTCAAGGTACCTGGTTCGCATTCGAATGTGACTTCTTCGGCGCGGTCCCAGGAAATGTATTCGCTCATCCGGTCGCGGAGTGATCGCAGTTGCCTTGAACTCAGGTAGCTGGGCGTGCCACCACCGAAGTAGACGAATTTCAGCTCACGGTTTCCAATGGCGGCGCGCTGGCTGATGAGTTCAATCTCGCGCATCAAAGCCTGAACGTAGTTTTCGATCGCCTGGGCGTTTTGATTGGTGTACACCCGGAAGTAGCAGAACTTGCAGCGTTTGCGACAGAAAGGGATGTGAATGTATAAACCCAGTGGTGCCTTGGCGGTTTGACGCGGATCTGTGTCCAGCGCTTCGATCGCGAGGGGAACAAGCTCGGATTTCCACTGCGAGAACGGCGGATAGTTAGAAATGAAGTAGCTGCCGACTTCAGTGGTCGTTGCGGTTTCAGTTGTCGTCATGAGTTTTTCACCAGTCCTCGGGAAGCTTTAAAAAAGGGGTCAGGAACCAATAGTGCGGAGCACCCTCTGGGCCATTTGGCTATTGGTTCCTGACCCTTTTTTTAACAATGGCCCGCTGTGTTGTTGGGAATCTGCCCTGCAATTATGAGCGAGAATGCCACTTGGGATCCAGTATCAGACTTCTGTTGTACGTCCATGCGACCTCACCATTCTGGAATCTGACAGCCCGACAGGAGGTGTTGTTTTCCAGCCACGAAAAGGCACAAGAGACACAAAAACTCGTAACCGTTCACGACTCAGAACGAAACCTGTGCCAGCAACCACAGATGAACACAAATTGACACAGATAGAAATCAACAATC
>JAYUVA010000710.1:0-3993 GCA_043754375.1 Candidatus Kuenenia sp.
ATATTTAATGGAATGGATTGCGCCGCTCGCAACCATTGATCGCGGGCATGTCGATGAAGCCCTGACAATAAACGAGAGGTATCAAACGCATTCGCGACGTATTCAATCGAAAGGCGATAGACATCAAGTCGATCATGGTCAAACAGGTATTCTGTCATCGTTGCCTCTATTCGATTACGAGCACGAGCACCGTTTCCCTGAGCACGAGCACGACAATTGTGTTTGAATGGCAGAACATTCCAGTAATCCCAACTCAGTTTCAGGTAGCAGCCCTCTGGGAATCAGGATCATCAAAAGTCGAAGGGGAATTTATCAAAACTGCAATTCCACGGCAAACAATCCAGTGTACCGGCAAGCTGACGCCGCACCGCTCGCCGAGGTCCGATTTAAGACAGCAATAATTCGAGATCTTCCACGGACAGATCCTGCAGCACGCTGCCGGAATCGTCGCCAGCCAGGATGGCATCCGCAAGCGATCGTTTTTTCTTCTGCAGCTCGGCGATCTTTTCTTCGACTGTATCACGGCAGATCAGACGATAGGCAAAGACGGTGCGAGTTTGTCCCACGCGATGAGCACGGTCAATGGCCTGTGCCTCAACGGCGGGATTCCACCACGGATCAAGCAGGAACACATAGTCGGCCGCTGTCAGGTTCAGACCCAGACCGCCCGCTTTCAGACTGATCAGGAACACCTGACAGTCGTTGTCTTCCTGAAAGTGTTCGACTCGCGCCTTACGGTCGCGGGTTTTGCCATCGAGATATTCGTAAGTGATCCCTTGTTTATCAAGATGCTCACGCACAATGCTGAGCATACTGGTGAACTGCGAAAACACGAGCGCCTTGTGGCCCTCGGAAATCAGCTCCTGCAGATGCGGGATCAGGAAATCCAGCTTTGCATAAAGTTCCTGCTCGTCGCCTCGCTTGAGAAGCGCCGGATGGCAGGCCGCCTGGCGAAGACGAAGCAGTGCTTCCAGCACATGCATCTTCGATCGCGCAAGTCCTTGTTCCTGCACCAGCCCCAGCAAAGAATCGCGGTAGTGAATCCGCAGCTCGTCGTACAGGCGACGTTGTTCGTCTTCCATGTCACAGTAGATGGTTTCTTCCAGGCGCTCCGGAAGTTCTGCGGCGACTTGTTTCTTGGTACGACGCAGAATAAACGGACGCAGTCCCTTCGCCACCATGTCGCGTGCTTCACGACTGTCGGGATCTGCAATGTGCGATCGAAACGCCGTGCTGCGACCCAGCATGCCGGGGTTGAGGAATTCAAAGATCGACCACAGATCGCCGGCATTATTTTCAATCGGCGTACCGCTCAACGCCAGTCGGAAGTTTGACTTGAGTAACCGCGACGAACGCGCAATCTGTGACGACGGATTCTTGATCGTCTGAGCTTCGTCGAGCACGACATAGTCGAAGTCAATGTCTTTCAACACGGCAATATCGCGTCTCACTGTGCCGTAAGTTGTCAGAATCAGGTTATGCCTGCTGAACTCCGCCCGCAGATTGGCGCGTTCCAGGCCCGTGTATTCCATGACCTTGATGTCGGGTGTAAACCGTGCACATTCGCTGGCCCAGTTGAACATCAGCGATCGAGGAACGACGACCAGCGAAGGCGGTGCATCTGGCTTGTCCTCAAGGCGACGCAACAACGTCGCCAGAAACTGCACGGTCTTACCCAGACCCATGTCGTCCGCCAGACAACCACCAAAATTGAAGTCGCTCAGGAACTTCATCCACGACAGGCCTTCCCGCTGATAACCTCGCAGCTCGCCCTGGAATGACGCTGGTACCTCGACCTGCTCCATGCCGCTGAAGTTGCGGAATCGTTCCCGCATTAATTCGAAGCCTTCGTCGATATCGACATTTTCCTGCGTCGCCAGCAAAGCGTCCAGCAAGGCTGCCTGTGATGTAGAAAATCGCAGACCGTCTTCGGTCGCCGTCCCCAGACCGGAAATCATTCCAATCTGTTCCAGCCATTCTTCCGGAAGAATTCCGAGTGACCCGTCGTCCAGACGCACTGTCGAATCGCCGCGTTCAAGGGCGCGCAACAGTTCCGGGAAGGAGACGCCGCGACCTTCGAAATCCACGTCTGTGTGAACATCGAACCAGTCCAGATCCGACGTGACGCGAAAACGCATCCCGCCCGCCTGACGAACTTTGCTGCCGTCCGCGAAGATTGCCCAGCCCGCATCGACCAGTTCGCGCACGGAACGACCCAGATCACGCCTCGCGATTTCGACATTGATCGACTGCTTGAGATCACCCAGACGACGACGGAATCCCACCTGACGCAATTTTTCCCAGCACGTACTTTCGAAGTGACGATCTCGAATGATGCAGCGATTACTTTCTCGTTGCACTACCGCCCACCGTGCACTGCCGCCAGAAACCGGAGTGCCAAGATAATCGAAGATGACTTCCGCACTGAGCGAATCGTTGCGCCAGCGGTTCATCGGCGGTGACGTAATCCTGAGCACCGGTGATGGCTTGACACGAACTTCTTCAAGCTGCAGTTCCTTAGGCAGATCAAGTCGCGGCAGTGACGGGATATCGAGCAGGCGATCGACAAAGTCGTGCTGATCGGCTTCCGGAATATGCAGCGCACCGCCGTCCGTCAGTGCCTTCATCCATTCCGCCGCACCGAAGTCACGCAGCAGCCCAAGTGAATCGTTGGTCACAACAAAACCGCCGGGCACGACGAGCGGGACGTCAGCCAGTTCCATGACTTCATCATTGCGAATCAGCAGGCCCGCGACTTTCCAGCCTTCGACTTCAGTATCGCGTCGTACGCGAATTGTGAGTTCCCAAGCTTCTGAATCGTCCCAGTTCAGCAACTGCTCACCCGCCTCGTCACTGCCCAGAACGCGCAGACGACCGCTGCGGCACATGTCGGGAAGGACAAGCTGCCCAAGTTCAAATGGCACATAAAATCGATGTGCTGACGTACGCAGTTCGGCCTGCTGCGTTGTCCAGTTGTTGCGTTCCGGGATCGCTCCGGCAAGGTAGGACAGGAATGTTCGGTCATCTTCGTGTTCGATGTGATCCAGTTCGCCCGGTCGGACTTTGAGTGGTTTGATTTTCCCCCATTGCCCACCCGCGCGACGCTGACGTTGTGACGCCTGAATCACCAGTTTGCCAGCTTCCTTGCTGGCTTCCAGATCCACTTCGTAAAAGATCTGCCGCTCTTCAGGATCAGATTTTTTGCGGCCATCCGTTGGTCCGTCCATGTTGTCTTTGAGTTCGATCAGTCGCGCTTCCCACGGACGCAACGTGCGCTGCACAGGCTGCGCCCTGGGCTTCGATTTTCCACGCGCCAAATTGGCTCCACCATCCGGATCGGCTCCGGCGTCCAGGTCATCGACAGAGATCGGCTGGTACGCATTCGGCGCCATGAACGGCGTCATCCGACCGGGGCGCATCGACGAACTCACGTAGCCGCCGGAATCCGTAGCCAAAATCGTAGCCCACAGGTGTTTGCAGACTTTGCTCTTGGCAAACTGGTCGCACGTACAAAACAGACTGACGTCATCCGGCTGATAACGAAGCTGTGTTTGATATTCAGCTCCGTCGGTAACAAGTCCGAACACGTTTTCCGAAGTCACGCGAACCAGTGTGATACGTTCGGCCTCAATGTAGGCCGCACCACGATGTCTCAGGTCCGCACGAAAACGATTTTGCAATAACTCCGCAAGCGTCATATATCGGGTCAGTCGATCAATTCAAGCGGCGACGATAAACGTCACCGACATCAGTCTCGGTGGAATGGCCGCCTCATGCGATCATTGTATACGTGAGGCGAGCGGTGAGTGTTAACCCACCGATGGACGCGGTGGAATGGACACATCGTGCAGCCATAGCCCCTTCACGCCGTCAGCGCAGCGAACCGGAAAGGGTAGTCGAAACCAGTGTGTTTCCGCCAGAACAGCCTGGTGAATTCGCGAAGTCTGCGTGAATTCAGTCGACTTTTCTCACGATTTGCTTCGGAACTTCATC
>JAYUVA010000711.1:0-3620 GCA_043754375.1 Candidatus Kuenenia sp.
CTGGCTTCTCGTTTCAGAGATTGAACCCTGGAACCTTGAGAGAGTCAGAGCGACTTTCCAACGATTCGCTCTGTCGATGCTAGAATTCTGGAGAAGTGTGTTTCCCACGATCTGGCAGTCAGGAAGTGCGGTTTGTCGACTTCATCCATTGGGCGTTCGCCCCGGTTAAATGCCGGACATCACGATGAAATCGTCCGAGGCTATCGGTCTGGTGATTGAACCGTTTAACGCGGAGCCGCAGGCGACGGCGTCACCCGAATCCGTCGCCTGCGGCTCAGGGTTAAACGAAATTGCCGACTGTGCATACTCAATCAAAAGCCCTCTTGCGGGCTTTCTGTTTCAGGCAACAAATCCCATGCAGCGTATGCTTCAATCAGTTTTCCGCCGAACACGCGGTGCGAGGAGCGGCATGTCGAGGCCTGTGTTCATAGCGGGGCTTGTGCTGTGGACGCTCGTGCTCGGAGCAATGTATTCCGTTGCCGTTCGCAATATGGCAAAAGATGAAACTCCAGCGAGTACGCTCGGGAAAAATGTCTCAATGGTACCGGGAGAAGTGGGAGAACAGGAACCTATCACAGCGACTCAGAAGACAGTCAACATCGGCTTCCCTGCCCGTGAGCTTCCGGAGTTTGAGTTTCCTGAAAGCATGGGTGGAACTGTCAGTCGCGAAAGCATGAAGGGAAAACGCTGGCTTGCCAACTTTGTCTTCACACGATGTGCAGGGCCATGTCCTATGATGACCAGAGATATTTCCGAACTTCATCGTCTCGTCGCGAAGTCGAATCCGAATTTTCGTTTCGTCTCATTCAGTGTTGATCCTGTGTACGATACGGCCGAGGTACTTAAGAAATATGCAGAGACATTTCAGGCCGATCACGAGCGATGGAAGTTTGTGACAGGCGATGAGACGGCGATGCACGATCTGATTCGCGGCGGTTTTACGCAATATGTTCAGCCGAATCTGGGTGACATGCGAAAACCGGGCCTTGAGGTTGCTCATTCGAATCGAGCCGTGTTGGTGAACGAAGACGGAGTGCCCGTTGGTTCGTTCGTGATGACCATTCCGGAAGATGTCGCCAAACTACGTCGCATTATTGAAGGCAAGGAGGACTTCCCACAGCCGGGTCCAGGCCTTTCGTTTTCAGCGACGAGTGCGGATAACCCAACCGTTCCTTTGACGCTCGTACCCGTGAAAGACACGGACGCTTCAGAAAAGGAGGGAGAGGGAGAATCGGCCGACGAACCAGAAGACGTTGTTGAGAACGATCTCCAGCCTGTTGAGGAGGGGCACAAGGGCAGCACGGGCGGCGACACGGCAGACGATGCAGGTGCCGCTGAGACTCCGCAGGCCAGGAATCAGAAAATTGACGAATTGCTGCCCGCATGGGCCGCTAAAATGCCGACGATCAATGCGGGTTTGAATTCCGCATGTATCGTGTTGTTGTTGTCGGGATTGGCGGCCATCAGGTCCGGGCATAGAATCAGACATCGTAACCTGATGATCGTGTCTTTTTTCGTCTCCGTGGCATTCCTGATCTGCTATCTGACGTATCACGAGGTTCTGTACAGGTTTACTGCATATCGCGGCCGTGGTTTTGATGGCAGTATTCTGGCGACGCGCGTGTATTTCGGTATCCTGATTCCGCACGTCATTCTGGCGGCATTGGTTCCGATTCTCGCCCTTCGGGTTTTCTATCTTGCGTTCAAAGAACGCTGGCCAGAACATCGGCGTCTTGCAAAAATCACCCTGCCGATCTGGTTGTTTGTATCGATCACCGGTGTGGTGATTTATGGAATGCTGTACCATTGGCCCTGGGCCTTGGAGAACCGATTAGTGCTCGCTGAGCACCGGGACTTCTGACACCTTTTTCAAGCCTTCGTAGTGTGAGGAGTCTGTCTGATGAAATCTCTGCTTCGCCTGACACTTGCTGTTCTCATTTTTGCCGCGACTGCCGGTGTTTTGCCTCACGGATGGCAATCTCAGGCAGAAGCCTGCCCAGGCTGCAAGAACGCGAACGAAACGGACTCGCGAAGGCCGACGGCCTACATGTACAGCATCCTGTTTATGCTGGGAATGCCTGCCACGATCTTCAGTTGTTTCGGAATCGCCTTCTACCGCATGTCGCGGCGTGAAATGCTCGCGCAGCAGGAAATGCTGGACGCTGAGGATGCTGTCGAAACCAATTGATGGCGGAATGTGAGTCAGCAGAATGACGAAATGCTCCGAACTCTCGGGATGCGATTGGTCCGAATGTGGTATCTGTACGTTGTTGACAGTTTCGTAAACTGGCAAGTTGGTTAAGATTCCAACAGGTGGACCATCCTCAGAGATGGACTTACCCGTCTTCGATTCGACCGGGTAAAGGACTCTGGCCCGCGACACTGTTCAGGAATATTGGTTTCCGTGCAACTGTTCCGCTATATCCGCAAGGCATTCACCAATCACTGGAACCTGCTGGGGCTGGTCGGCGGCATTGGATTTTCCCTGCTGTCCGGAAGTCCCGAAATTGGCCTGCCGCTGGTCGTTGCCGCAGAAGTCGCCTGGCTGGGAGTCGTGGGGACTCATCCCCGTTTCCAGCAGTACGTGGACGTCACCGAGAACGAAGTGGTGCGGTCTCAGGACGCCGCAGCCACGGATGAACGCATGCGAAAGATGTTTTCCGCGCTGCCCCGTGGATTGCAGAATCGTTTTTCAGAACTGCTCAAACAGTGCCATGAACTGCGTTCCATCAGCCAGGGTTACCACGCCGCCAACAGCGCGACAGAAGATGGTACGGTCGCTGAACTTCGCATGAATGGTCTCGACAAGCTGCTGTGGTTATATCTGAAACTTCTGTATACGGAATACTCGCTGAATCGGTTTTTCGAAACGACTGGTACCGAGCAGATCCAGAAAGATCTGAAGCAGGTTCAGGAGCGGCTCAAGCGTGAACAGGAGCGTCCTTCAGGGACGCAGCGGGATCGGATCATTGCCACACTGCAGGACAATCTGCAGACCTGCGAGCAGCGTCTCGCCAATTTCGCTCAGGCGCGGGACAGTTACGAACTTGTCCGTGCGGAACAGCAGCGTCTGGAAACCCGCATTCGCTCGCTGGCCGAGATGAGTATCAGTCAGGGCGACCCCGGGACAATTTCATCGCAGGTAGACACTGTCGCGGGCAGTGTGGCCGAAACAGAAAAGACGCTCGAAGATCTGAAATTTGTGACGGGACTCTCATCACTGGATGAAACCGTGCCCGAGATCATTCCGCGACAAAAAGTGGCACAATAAACGCATGACCAGGAGCACGCAAAAACTACTGCTCTCTGTGCCGCAATCACAGCTCGTGGTGATCGATGTTCAGGAACGGCTGCTGCCGGTGATTCGGGATCATCAGGCAATCGCAGCATCGATTCGTTTCCTCATGGATGCGGCTGCAATTCTGAATGTTTCTGCCGTTGTGACGGAGCAGTATCCCAAAGGACTTGGGCGCACCGTAGAACTCCTGCGTGACCATTCTGCGACAATCACTACGCCGGAAAAACTGAAATTCAGTGCTGCCGAGACATTGATGACGGAACCGTCGGTGTCGGGCGTATCGGCACAGGAACATCTTCGCAGCGCTTCGTTTGGCTTCAAT
>JAYUVA010000712.1:0-3926 GCA_043754375.1 Candidatus Kuenenia sp.
CTGTTTGTTTCGGAGTTTCTAGATGCCTCGTATTCTGGGTGTTGACATCCCGAATAATAAGTCAGCGTATATTTCGTTGACGTACCTGTATGGTATTGGTCCATTCCTGTCGGTTCAGATTTGCTATGAACTGGGGATCAATCCTCATGTTCGCGCTGGCGAATTGACGGAAGACGAAGTCAGCCGGATCACCAATCATCTTGACAAGAACTACACGGTGGAAGGTCCGTTGCGCCGCAAGGTGCAGCAGGAAATTGGCCGGTTAAGAGAGATTCAGTGTTATCGTGGAGTTCGGCATCGCAAAGGTTTGCCTGTGCGTGGCCAGAGAACCAAGACGAATGCGCGGACAAGGAAGGGACGCAAAAAGACTGTTGCCGGAAAGAAGGGCGTGAAGGATGCCAAGCGTTAGTTGATTGAGCGGTCGGGTTCTGGTTTTTGCGTCCGGATTTTTCTGGTTCAGTGAGAGAATTGCGTGGCTAAAGTCAAAAAGAAAAAGATTCGTCGTAATGTGAACAAAGGTATCGTCTACATCAAGGCGACCTTTAACAACACGATCGTGACAATGACGGACGCGACCGGCGACGTAATTTGCTGGGCGACCGCTGGGACAGTGGGTTTCAAAGGGTCTCGCAAGAGTACCCCGTTTGCTGCACAGCGTGCTGCCGAGACTGTCGCGGAGAAAGCAGCTAAGGTAGGTGTGCGTGAGTTGGAGATTCGCGTGAAGGGACCGGGGGCGGGTCGTGAAAGTGCAATCACGGGGCTCCAGGCGTCCGGCATGGCAATTAAGTCGATCGAAGATATCACGCCGTTGCCGCACAATGGTTGTCGGCCACCGAAGCGCCGCCGCGTTTAAACGCGGCTGGATCGCTTTTTTGTTTTGATCAGAATCTAAGGCGGGGGCGGTAATGAGAATTCGTTGGCGTGGTCTTGAGTTGCCAAGTCGAGTGGCGGTTGATCGTGATACACGGACTGGTACTTATGGTAAGTTTGTGGCTGAACCTTTTGAGCGAGGTTTCGGGGCCACGATTGGAAATAGTCTGCGTCGTATTCTGCTTTCCAGCCTTGAAGGCTCGGCAGTCACGCGAGCAAGAATTCAGGGTGTTCAGCATGAATTCACGACGATCCCTGGCGTGGTTGAGGACGTCACGGATATTTGCCTGAATTTGAAGTCATTGGTGATCAAGAATCATAGTTCATCCAGCAAGACACTACGAATTGAAAAGAATTCGCGGGGTGTGGTGACGGGTGCGGATGTGATCTGTGATGATCAGGTGGAAGTCATTAACCGCGATCTGGTGATTGCAACAATGACTGACGATGTCCCGTTTCATATCGAGATGACAGTCGAAAATGGTCGGGGTTATGTCGCTGCGACCGAGCAGTATCAGCACGAACCTGAGGTCGGGATCATACCGTTGGATGCGGCATTTTCACCTGTGACCCGGGTACGCCATCATATTGAGGAAACTCGAGTTGGTCAGCGGACGAACTACGACAAACTGAGCCTTGAGCTGTGGACAAACGGAACGATTACGCCGGAAATGGCGCTGGTTGAAGCGGCCAAGATCCTGCGTAAGCATTTGAACTGTTTCATTACGTTCCGAGAGCCAGGACCGGAATCCGGACCTGAGGGCGGTCTGCGTGGCATGATGGAGGCAACAGGTTATTCACCTGTTGATATGGAACTGGAAGAGAAGCTGAACAAGAGTCTTGCAGAACTGAATCTGTCGGTCCGAGCCACGAACTGTCTTGAGTCGGTCGGTATCAACACGGTTCGAGATTTGGTAGTTCGCACAGAAGACGAATTGCTGCAGGTGCGAAATTTTGGCGAGACAACCCTGGACGAAGTTCGTGAGCGTCTCGGTGGAATTGATCTGCGACTGGGAATGCGGTTGCCGAATCAGCAGTTGAAGTAGTGAGTAATTAAGTCGGTTCGAGGCGGCTCGAACGAGATTCGCATTGGCGTTTATAGTGGGTAAGTGTCTGACATGAGACACCGTGTTGCTGGACGAAAACTGGGTCGGAACGCTTCGCATCGCAAGGCGATGTTTCGCAATATGGCCACCAGTCTCATCGGGACTGTGCGAATCAAAGAAGGTGTCAAGGGACAACCTAAGGTTCCCGGACGTATTGTCACGACCGTTCCAAAGGCTAAAGAACTTCGGCCGATCGTTGAGAAGCTGATCACGATGGCTCGAAAGGCACTGAAGGTCTCCGAAGCTGCAGCCCAATACGGGACGACGGCTGAACGAGGTTCTGATGCATGGCAGACTTGGCGTGAGTCTGAGCAAGGTAAGAACTGGGTCAACTCAAATGCCGCAGCTCTGACACTGCGTCGGCGAGCTTTTTCTGAGCTTCGCGACACGAATGCGGTGGATATTCTGTTCGACGATCTCGCAAAACGCTTCGCTGATCGGGACGGTGGTTACACTCGAATCGTTCGGCTGGCGGCGGTTCGCCTTGGCGATGCCGGGCAACAGGCGATTATCGAGTTTGTCGGTGTTCGTGATCGGGTGAAGTCGCGGAAACGCACCGGGCCAGTTGTCGAAACTGCAGCAACATAAGCAGTGAGCTGGATCTCCCAACGGTTCGCTCGCACACACCACTCGCGCAGAAACTTTCCGCCCTATATCCTGGTCGTGGACGTGTTGCTGACGGGGGAGGGCCTGAACCGATTGAGGTCCTCTCGCACAGATACGCTTTGACGCTGCGAGGATCGTACTTCAGAAGCTCACGCAGTTTCCCTATCCAACCGCCCAGCGAACCGCACGAAATAAGCTGTGCCAGCTCGTGGCGAAGACTGTGGCGACTTCCTGACAGCTCGTGCGTTTCGCCCATGTCGCCAGGAATACGCGACACGAGTTCATCTGCTGATTTTTCCCGCTGGCCCAGGGAACTTGATCCATCACAACGCCGCACTGCGGACAGTCCTATCTGACTTCGGGATTGAGCCGAATGCGATAAACTTAAGGCCAATTTGGCTGCGCACTCCCAATCTACAACGCCACTTTTCCTAATCAATTTCACCCACAGATCCTGCGAACGAGCCGAAATTTCAATTCCTGGACCTCGCAGCCTCCTAATGCTCGTGCTCCTCAAACAATGCGTTCTTCTTATCCCCACCACCAAGCACGAACGCCAGTAAGTCGAAAATCTCTTCGCGGGTCAGCTTGTTCAACACGCCTTTCGGCATGATGCTGACTTCACTGAGCGTGCGGGTTGCGAT
The DNA here is from genome assembly GCA_043754375.1 of Candidatus Kuenenia sp. Taxonomy (GTDB): domain Bacteria; phylum Planctomycetota; class Planctomycetia; order Planctomycetales; family Planctomycetaceae; genus SXXK01. Next base: position 3,227 of record JAYUVA010000712.1, read on the forward strand.
TTCAGCTTTGGGGATCGAGGTGATCTTCTCCGGAATCGCCGGGTTGTCGATGAGTTTGATGACGTCACCGGTTTCTTCGGTGATGAGGCCGGTAAGAACCTTGCCGCTTGTTAGCTCGATGATGTTCGACTGATACTTCTTGTCGATCTTCTTAGAAGGGTTCAGGAGGTGTTCGAGGACGTCCACTTTGGAGTACTCGGGCGGGAGTTTTGTCAGATCCGGGCCGATGTTGTTGCCTTGGTTGTTGAGTTTGTGACAACCGATGCAGGCAGCGGCTTTGAAGAGTTGCTGGCCAACTTCGAAGTTGTTGGCTCGGTGAGCAATGTGCATCACGTCACCCTTCAGATCGTCGAGTTGCCAGTCGGTGTTGCGACCAAGGTATTTCAACAGGTCGTCTTTCATTTCCAGCGTGTTGGCTGCCAGGTAGGCTGCAGAATCGGCTTCGTAAGCCGGCAGATCGGCGACAACGTATAAGGCTCCATACATACGGCGCCAATGGCCGGGGTAGGTGCAGACGTACGGATAAATTCCTGGTTCCTTCGGCACTTCGAAGAAGATGGAATCGGATTGCTCGGGCTGGACGAGTTTGCTGCCGACCAGAATCCTGTCGCTCTTCGGGATGAAGTTGCGTCCGGCTGCGTCGGGATCACGACCGGTGGCTTCTGCGAGTTCACCCACTTCGGCCATGAAACCGGGAAGC
>JAYUVA010000713.1:0-4181 GCA_043754375.1 Candidatus Kuenenia sp.
TTCATCCAGTGCAATTCGAATCATTCGTAGTTCGTCGGCGATGTCTGTAGCAATCCAGATCAAATCGGACACACAACGTAGTGACACAAAGAATCCGGCAAGTGACAGCAACATGCCTGCGGCGGTGAATTGCCGGAAGATCATCAGCACTGCCGAAACGACGAGGACGATGACTGCCCACTGCGTCATTTCGCGGACGGGCAGGACAAAATCCACAAGCGACTGGAGTCTTGTCGAAAAGAAGCGGATGGATTCATATCGTTGTTCTTTACTGCTGGGGTTCTTCATCAGATACCTTTCCTGGCGATCTCCAGAGGAAATATTTTGAGACAGCATTCGCCAATTTGATGGCAGTCGCGTCTGCAAAAAATTGAAAAACAAAACTCCAGAGTATTCAAAACATTTGCCCTAAGATACTCTGTTGCGTTGGCATCGTGCTACTTTCGTAGCGGCAGTCTGCGTTTAACTGCCGATTTGCGATTGTACATGCCTCGGAGGTTCGACAATGCTCCTTTTCCTGATGACTGCGGCTGCGTTCATTTCCGACGATGTTTCCTTCGCCAATCTTGGTGAGCGGAAAATTGTGCAACTGATCACGCAACGCGATGAATCGTTGTATCGGGCGGTCAAAGGCGTTGAAGACGGCAAGCTGACCGTAGTTGATGTCGGTTCGCTGGAAGAACAAACGTTTGAAAAATCAGATCTGAAAGCCATCCGCTCAAATCTGACAGACAGCAGCATTGCAAAAGTTGTAGGAGTGGGCTCCTGGCTGGCGTGGCAGTTACAACCGATCTTTGATGGGGCAGAGAAGCGTCAAACCGTGGCGTCGATTCAGCAGTCGGCAGTCTTTGTGACCGGAAACCCTTATTCCGGCCTGATGGTAGGCGACGCGGTTGATGTGTTCCGGCTCGGCGAGCCTATTAAAGATCCGAATTCAGGTGAAATCCTTGAGGCTCCCGAACAGAAGATTGCCAAACTGGAAGTCGTCAGCTTTTCAGAAAAGCTGATGACCTGTCGGGCGACAGGTGAATTCCTGACGGAACTGAAAGTCGGTGACGTGGTCCGACCGGCACAACCGCGAACGAGCGTTGCTGTGTTGCCGTTCATGAACAGTGCCGGACAAACAGTTGAATCGGGGATGAACATCGCCGATGAAACCACCAACGGCTTGGCAAATCTTGGTATTCCGACACTGGAACGATCCCGCACGGTTGAGATTTTGGGTGAGCAGCTACGGCAATTGTCTTTAGTGTATGAAGGCGGGGATGCGTCGCGCGTGGGGAAGTTGCTCGGCGCGGCGACGCTGGTTACGGGTAGATTGATTAGAGTGAAAGCCGCTGATAATCGCCGCGTGACTATGCTGTCAGTGCGATTGCTGGATGTGCGAACCGGAACCATTTTGAAGAGTTTGGAACTTGAACTCGACTCAGCGAAGCTGAACATGACTGTGGTAAGCACTTTTCCGAAAGGGGGCTTGCGACGTACCGTCGATACTGTCACTTTTTTGACCACCACAAATTCAATTGGCATGACGTTCGTTGCGATCCCGGCAGGCGAGTTCATGATGGGTAGTCCGCAATTCGAGCCCGGACGGGAGCAAGGTGAAACAGAACACCTGGTCACACTGACACAGTCATTTGAACTGGGAATTCATGAAGTCACGCAGGCGCAGTATCAACAGGTCGTACGCAGTAATCCAAGCAGGTTTAGGGGAGCGAACAATCCCGTGGACACTGTCAGCTGGGACGATGCGACAGGATTTTGTCGGATTTTGTCAGCATTGCCTGCGGAGGCAGCGGCTGGTCGCAGTTATCGATTACCGACAGAAGCAGAGTGGGAGTACGCATGCCGAGCAGGTACGACAACCGCATTCAGTTTTGGCGACGACGAGCGTCAGTTGGACAGATATGCATGGTACGACAAAAACTCCGGGCCGAGTACACATCCCGTGGGACAGCTACAGCGGAATGCGTGGGGACTCTATGACATGCATGGTAATGTTTGGGAATGGTGCTATGACTGGCATGCGCCGCATACAGCAGAACCGGTCAGAGATCCTCAAGGACCACAATCAGGCACTGGCCGTGTGATACGGGGCGGAGCATTCGTTTTCAACGCATCTGATCTTCGCGTTGCCAATCGCGACGCCGGTGTGCAGGAAACCCGTGACCGCAACGGGAGCGGATTCCGCGTCGTCATGAGTCGGTCAGGACAGTAGCCAGACAAAGCTTGGCAAAACCGGCCTTCAGCCATATGCCAGCGAATTGAAAACAGCCATCGTGGAACTGGCTGAAGGATTCCTTTACTACGAGTGTTTTCGTGCCTGTTCTGAGCACTGGGATTGTTGTTTAGCTCTTGCAAGGCAGCAAAACTGGCAAAGAGTCGGCAAATATACATATATTTGATAATTGTTTGGCTGGAGTCTATCATTCGCGTGTGCTGCCATCGGCAGATTCTGCCGTCTTTGCCGATAATGACGGAATTCGGTTGAGGAAACTCAGCTGCACGGAGCATGCAGCTCGGTGCGATTTCAAAACAGTCGATACTGTATATTGTGTGGGCTGACCGATTTGAATTGAGGTGCGACGTGGACGTATTGACGACAACAAAAAAACGAATGTTCTCGTACCAGGAATTGGTTGAATCATGGCGGAATGACCACTTGACCGCAAAACTGATGGACAAACTGGAGGTCATTCTTCAGCAAGTTGATTTTGAAGGCTTGCTTCGCGAAGGGATGCTCCTGTGGGAATCGCTAACGGACGTGCATCAGTCCTTGCTGGAGAGTATTTCGAGCGGCGAGATCGAACCGAATCTCATGTTGGAAAAGCAGATTTGGCTTCTGTACCAGCAGTGGCTTGAGCACACTGGAAAACTGAAGACAGTCTTACAGTGTTTCACAGAACGTGATTTCAAGTTCGAGCATTCAGCTGCGTTTCTGGAGTGTCTTGAAGAAGCCACGGAATACCTGTCCGGGATCAGCGAACCACACGTTGCCATCGGAAGTTTTGTTGGCTTTCCTTCGTTGTCCTGCGACTAAAGGAATCCATAGTGGTTGGCGTGTCGGTGTTGCATTTGGGAGCAATTGTCTTTGTCAAAGACGTTGAACCAATGGCTGGCACGGTTGGCGAAACAAAAACAAGACGTGTCATCGTCTTGCGGAAATGCAGCGGCTCAAAGGATGTTTTTCCCTGTGCGGTGATCAAGACTGTCCGAGGTCCAAATCTGGGTCCGTACGAGATAGAGATTCCGTCACGACCTGGCGGTCATCCTCAGACGTCGCTGCCTGTAAGGTCTGCAGCTGTGTGTTGTTGGGTAATCAACATTACAGCTGATCGCGTCGAGAGCTTGGCAGGAAAGTGTCCTAGCCCGATCACAGCGGAAGTGATGAGAAGCGTCCAGCAATTTGCAAAAAAAGTCCAGCCAATGCCAGAGATTCATGGCGATAGTGAATCTGACAAAGCGAATTAAAGCGGCGCGGAACCAGCGATTTCAGAAACTCAAAATCCGTGGTTTTTTGTGGACTCACGGCTTAGACAGACGCTCTGAGAGAGGGCTGAGAACTCCGACTCAGATCGGCGTTGCTAATGTTTGCATGCCTCAGGCTGGTGCTGGAATAGGCGGATTCGCTGAGCAAGGAATTGGAAGTGTAGAATTGCGCCTCGCTTTATTCCCCTGTTTGCTCGGTCTGTTTTGCTGGCGGTAAATACCTTGATAGGATTTCGTCGGCAGCAGTGGAAAGTGGAATCACGACTGTGGCAAAAACAAGTCCCCGCATCCAATGCGACCTGGAAATCGCGGATGCGATCAGCGGACTGATTGCATAGTAAACATGGATCAACTTGCGACCGAGTGAACTTCGCTGCAGGACCAAATCTCTGAACCTGCGCAAAGTGCAAACCGTCGGGTGAAATTCGTCGCCAGCGGCAGCGGTGGCAATAAAGCACCCCGCGGCTTTTGGCAGTTCAGGTGGCGTGAATGCTGGATTGATTTGACGAATTTGACTTACAAAACTCTCGCGCAATTGTACGACTTGACCTCTCGTTCCACCTTCGCTGAGGAAATTGACGAAACATGGAAAACTGCCTGTCAGTGGGCGCTTAAAACCAGCCACCGAAAGGCGCTTCAAAACCAGCCATTATGAGAGTTGAGACATGTCGTTCACACTGTGTACGGAGATT
>JAYUVA010000714.1:0-9299 GCA_043754375.1 Candidatus Kuenenia sp.
CCGAACTTCGACGAATCCCAGCGCAATCAGGATCACGACCACCTCCCTCGGCTTCAAAACCGGGACGGCCACGACTTAACTCACCTCTACTGTTTCAGTTCCTACGAACTCGGATTCATAGGCCGGTTCACCGTCTTCGAGCAGCATGGCGATTACCTCGCGCATATTCTGCCGCAATTCATCGAGAGATTCACCCTGAGAGTGGGCACCGGGAAACCCGGGAACGGAGCCGACATAGTGGTTGGTTTCTGGGCAGCGCTCAACAACAACGGTGTAGGACTTCATGGACAACCTCGACTTATCCAAATCGCGCCAGTGGCAGGCCTGCCTTCGCGGATGCCGAACGCCGCACAAGGCAATGCAATCGTACCAAGTCCGTTGACCAGTCACCAGTGTAGCTTGCGACCTTCCGACTTTGCGACGACTCATTCTTTTGCTTGCTCCGAGTCTTCAGTTGAATGCGGGCTTTCTTTCTCTCGCGGTGCCTGGCACCGGCGTGCCCTTGCCGGCGTGCCCAACCCTGGCACCGGCGTGCCCAACGTGGCACCACATAGCTTGGTTTTCCAGCAGCGTTCCACCTCGGAGGGGATCCCGGATTCTGTGACTCGTGTCTTGTCACTCGGCTTTGACGCCCCGGAGGCTGCACAGCGATTGAAGACCCCCTGGTGGATAGCGCCAGCAACGAGCATCTTTACGGCCAGATCATCTCTGCCGGATGGCACCGGCCTCACCAAATCCGCGTGCTCTGCCTTTTCAGCCACCGCGTGTTAAGAATGTCTCCCATTTGCGTTAAAGTTGATACAGTAGGATCCGGCAGGAACTGCTCTTGCGCGCCATAGTAACATCTGCCAACATTCAATATTCTTATGAAAGATCCAATGCAACACGATCCACGAGGACTTGGTGAGGCATTGATTGGCGACGGAAGGTCTCTGATCGCGTTTTGTGGTGTCTGTCTGGGACTGGCCGGGTTGTTCGCCACATTTCAATCGATGACCGGACACTTTCTGCCTCATGACGTTGCCTATCTGAAAATGCAGCCGGAAGAGCTTTGCGGGATCAATGAATGCCGCATCGTGCATTTCATGATTCATGACCGAATCAGCTTCGGCGGTGCTCTGGTTGGGATTGCTGTGCTCTATCTTTGGCTGGCCGAGTTTCCGCTGCGGCAAAGGGAACAATGGGCCTGGTGGACGCTCGTTGTCAGCGGTCTGGCTGGCTTCGGCAGCTTCCTGACCTACCTCGGCTATGGTTATCTCGATACCTGGCACGGCGCCGCGACATTGATGCTGCTCCCCTGCTTCAGCCTGGGCCTGTGGATGCAGCGACCGAAGCGGGATGTTTTGGTGCGTCAGAAGTGGTCGAGCGTGTTTCTTCCCGCTCGCGGCCTGACATGGAGAAGCCAGGCAGGTCGTGGCCGGATCTTTCTGCTGAGTTCGGCGTGCGGAATGATTGGTGCCGGATTGACGATTCAATTTGTCGGCATGACGAACGTGTTCGTCCCGACTGACCTGGCGTTCATGGGAATCGATCGTCAGCAACTGAATGCGATCAATCCCAGGCTGATCCCGTTGATCGCGCATGACCGAGCGGGATTCGGCGGTGCTGTCACAACAGCCGGGATGCTGACGCTGGCAAGTGTCTGGTTTGGGCAACCCTCTCGTGCGCTGTGGCAGACCCTGGCCGTTGGCGGGTTCGCGGGCTGGAGCACTGCCGTCCTGGTCCATCCGGCGATTGGCTACACAGACCCGATTCATCTCGCACCCGCAGTCATCGGAGCAGCGTTGTTCCTGGTCGGCCTGCTGCTTGCCCGACGCAAAATGTTCCTGCATGACGGGAGCGATGAATGACGCGGAACTCGCGACTTTCACCAGGTGAGCTGTGCGAATCGGCATCGGTGGTTGTCGCAGATGCTTCTGCCGGAGGAGCGAGTCTGGCTCCAACGTGTTCGGCCAAAGCCACGTTCATGTCATTTCGTCGGCAGACGCCGAGGCGTTTTTGTTTCCCGAATTCGGGCACCTGGAGATATCTCAAATGTTTGCTGCGTGGTCGCTTTTCGCAAAGGGGCGGCAATATCGTAATCACGAGGATTACGGTTCTCCCACGGCTCAGAAATGATTTCAAACTTGCCTTTGACAAAGTGTGACGACACGTCTTCACCGAGGTTTTGACGCGCCCAGTCGGTGGGAACCTGAACCAACGTTCGAACCTCGCTATCGTTAAACTTCGCCATCAGAGCATTTTGACGCCGGATGTAGGCATTTCCACTCCCGGCAAATGACATAGCATCTGCAATCGCACTGGAATCAGTTGGACTGGACCAAAAGCACAACGGCGGCTCTGCGGGTACAGAACTCAGAGTTGCAACGACTGACGACTCGACATCCAATGATATCGGAACTGGTCGCAGGTCAAACGGGCGACAATCAACGATCAGTATCGGTTGCTGGCTGTCAATCGTGCTTGACACTACGCGAATATCAAGTCTCTGGTGAGCAAACTGTCTTGCTTCACTATTATAGGCGTGAACCAGTGGGCCGGTCCCAGTGACAATCACATTGGAAAATGAAAGTCGGCTCTGGGTTGACGAGGTCCTAAAAATCGTGCCTGGGCCGCGACTAAATACGTTTTCACACGTCGCCATCAGAGGCAGTGGTGGCTCACCTCCTGACGTTGGGTCCCACGGTCGGCTTCCTGTCATGCGAAACAGACAGAGTTCCTCCCAGGCAGCGGAAACTGGCGCCATCAGAGTTATACTGACATCTGACAGGTGAATCTCGGAATTGATCAGCTTAAAAATCTCCATGGTTCCGGGGAGTTTGTCGGTGGCATCAATGTAGATATCCAAATGCCGCAATGTGAGCGAAGAGTCCTCCTGATGCCAGAAACTGCCGTTCGTGCTGACGTCCAATTTCAGCAAGGCACGCTGCGTTTCAGTCCCCTGAAGTGTGACGGACTTGACAGTGTGAACCGGTGTGGAAAGTTCATAAACATCGGCAGAAACCAAGGTCAAAACGTCCCCGCTTTCCAGGTCATTTTCCCACCCCGCATTAAACTCCCGGACAACGATTTCATGAGGTACACGCGAGGGTCGATCCGTTTCAGGGCTGGCGGCTTCGAGATCACCTGGCAAAACCGCTGTGGGGGCAGTTTCTGAACTTGGGGTGGTCACCATGGCTGGTGCAGAATCTACCGGATCCACGGCGCCGTCAACTCCTTGCAGCGCGGGCGCGGGACCCAGGGTTGACGCTGTGGCCACGTCCGCAGGCAGTGACTCAGGAGATACAGTCGGTGGATTCGAAGTCGGATTGGGTGTTGCCGGAATGAGGTCTAATGGCAGAGCCGAGGGTTTGGGATCAGCAGCGACCCGGCCAGAATCGGCGGCATTTGTACCTGACTGCTTCGCGGGAATGTCGATCACGATCGTGTTGTCATCCGAAAAACGCCCAGACAGCAGGTTGACACCGATATAGACTCCTCCCAGCACCAGTGCGGCCATCACCGGGACCAGGAATGTCAGACTGATCACGGGAGTTTCGCGTGGGGTGTGGATCAAGGTCCTGTGATCCGACGGGCGGCCTTCCAATTCCAGATCACTATCAGACGAAGTTGATTCCTTTGCCTGAGGATTCGTTTGTGGAGTCGTTGCCACGGTGTTGCGTGGCGGCCCCTCAACGACTTCAGTGCCGACCAGGGTGGCGTCGTTCACATAGGCACGGATCTCCTTCAATTCCTTCAGGAACGATGCTGCATCCGGAAAGCGATCGTTTCGGTCGCGGGCCATAAGGCGAGCCATGATCTCTATAGTTGCCGAAGAGAGATTCGGCAACGTGTTAGAAACGCACGGCAATTGTCCGGAAACATGACCCAGCATTTTTCCTGACGCAGGACGACTGGCGAATGGTGCTTCACCAACAAGCATGTGATACCACGTGCAGCCCAGCGAATAAAGATCTGATCGCTGATCAACGCCAGCCGAATCCTCAAACTGCTCCGGACTCATGTAGTCCAGAGTACCCAGCACAGACTGGTCCCCGGTGATTTGTTCATCAGATTTCTGGCGTGCAAGGCCGAGGTCCAGAATCTTGACAACGTTTCCTTCGAGGACGAGGTTGGAGGGCTTAATATCCCGATGAATGACGCCATTCTCATGGGCGTGCTGCAGTCCCTCAGCTGTCTGTTGAATCAGATTCAGTGACTCAACGAACGGAATTGCTCCTCGAGCCTTGATAATCTCGTGAAGATTCTTCCCGTTGACGTATTCCATCGTGATGAAGTGTGTGTCTCCCTCACGATCCACATCAAATACCTGAACAATATTGGGGTGCTTTAGCTTCGCGGCTGCTCTGGCTTCTCTGTAGAACCGCTTCGTTGCGTCGTCGTCAATTGTTCGGAACGGAAGGACCTTCAATGCCACTTTTCGATGCAGACGGATTTGCTCTGCAAGATAGACAACTCCCATTCCACCTTCGCCGATGCGATCCAGAACTCGGCACCCTCCCAGAATGAATCCGCCAAAATGCCCAGCGAGAAGACGCTTCGCCTGATACCGAGTCAGCTGACCTTTCGAGATCAGGAAAAGTGCAAACTCCTTTGCGGAAGTATCGTCCGATTTTTTTGCCTGCTGGAATCCCTCGAGGGCTATCTCGACTGCAGGGCGATCCATGAGCCGAGATTTCAGAATGATCTCCACAAACTGGTCGATATTCATCACGGCCATGAAGTTTTCATTCCCCGCACTGATTCAGCTGGATGTGGATTTCGCATGATTCGAACTCATCGGCAATCTGCCAATACGAGGGAGAGCGAAGACTTCACCACTCCTGAAGCTGGATTTACAGGAATTCAGGGTAGCTTTGAATTCATGCGATTTCAACTACCGGAAGACTTCTTCTGCCGCGAGACTCACACTTCAGATCGATTCTACTGGCGTAATGCTACGTTCCTTAAGTCAAGCCGTCGTCACTCCTATGGCAAGGGACGAACGGCGTAAATATCCATTGCCTGGACCGGTATTGGCGGCAACCATTCCGGAACACAGCCAACGCTGCGAGTATCCAACTGCTGCTGGACCGCAGGAACGTCAGTCGTAAAGATCAAATCCGGTCGATCAAGATCAAAAGTTGCGGGAAAAGCAGGATCCTTTCCACCAAGTCCATTCCAGCAACCATCACGTGCGGCCGACGCCCGAGGAGAAAATCCCAACGAAAGCATTTGCCGTTCAATCATCGGGAAAACCGAACTTCGTAAGGCCACGACTTTTGGTCCGGAACCGATTGTGCCCCAGCCTTCACTCAGACCGTCGGGCGCGTGAAAGGAAAGAATACTATCGGTAACGCTAAAGCCAGGCACAAATCTGTTGAATGTCTCGGGGATACTTTCGGGGTTCGCAGGGAAGTTAGCATCGGTCACCATCAGCTGGATAAGAGTCGGGCAGCACGCAAACTGCTGAAAAATGCACTTGTCCATCTGATAGCGAATCTGAGGTGGTAATTCATTCTCGACCTGCGACACCCCCAGAATGTACGTCGTCAGGAATGTACTGCGCTGCATATCGATGGTATGGTCGCCTGGCCCGAAACCAATGGACGTGCGAGATGCGATCACGGCTGATCGATAGATTCCCACATTCGCAACTCCTCCCCCGACTATGGATGCATTGCGAAAGAAACATTGGTCAACTAACACCGTTGTCAGTCGGCCCTTGCCGTTTCCCGTTGCGCTCACAAAGCTACCTCCCGTGACGCTGCAGTTCTGAGCGAGCACTGTCAGCCCTTCGCCTTCAATCCAAACCATCGGGACATCGCGTGCGGCAAAGTGGAGATTCTTGAGCCAGATGCTGCGGTGGTGGACTCGAATCACAGGACCCGGCTGAGCAACTCGCAGCAGCGGAAAATAACCCTCAGCCGCTCGGATCATCAGCGGCGGTAGATCGACAGGTTCGATCTCGGAGGCCAACTCCTTCCCGAGCAGACACGGTTCTACGGTCAGGATTCTGTTCGTTCGAATCTCAGTCACATCGCCCGGCACCATGGCTTGAATTGCCGTGTGCAGATCTTCAAACATTCCCGCCTCATCCCCCACATGTAGAATGCCGGGAAGTTTCCGATCTTTCTTCATGGCGGCAGCAGGCGGCAGAACCGCGTAGTGAGATTCATCAATGGCAACAGGCAATTCCTGATCCGTCAACTCCGACAATGCAGGCGCTTTCTTACTCACAGCATCATTTTTCATCACGACCTCTGGCAAAGCAGCTTTGGGAGCATCGGCAAACTTTGAGGCCACAGCGCCGGACGGAGCAACTGATGAATCGTTTGGACCGTTATGGCGAATAATCAGCAACCGCACTCCAAGTGCGGTTACGATCAGAAACACGAAAACTCCGCAAGCCAGAAAAGCCAGAAACATTGGTGTGTGTTTCTTCCAGCCATCACGCTGTCTGCCACCACTGCCTTTTTGCTGCAATCGCTTCTTCACTTCTCCTGCTCTCGGCGGCAACCGATTCGGTCGATTCTTATTAGCCATCCCAACTGCTTTCGTCTGTGCAGATACCGTTCATGCCACGTACTGGTTCGCCAGCAGATGCTGGTTTTCCGGATGATCCAGCATGTTCAATCAACCCCCTTAGTGTCGGCTACACAGATCGCCACTGTCAATTCTGCGGGAGCACTTCAGTTTGCGGAACTTCACATTCTTCAGACAGGATCCCGGAGGTCGGGGACAGTTATTTGTTGAGGGAACGATCAGGTGAACAATCAGCCCGGTACAGGGCTGTTGACGGTACTTCAGCAGATCCCCGATCCACTACTCAACCTTTTCTGCAAGTTGTCGCCATCCCCAGCGATACAGGTTTCGCGAATCGGTGTAGCGGGACTCAGATGCAGCCGAGCCAAGGACAACCACGATCAATCGCTTGCCATCGCGTTCGCCTGTCGAAACAAGACACGCTCCGGCCTGATCCGTGGTGCCCGTTTTGATTCCGTCATAACCTTCAGTCGCCAGCAGCTCGTTGGTATTCTTCCAGAGCACGTTTCTTGTGTAGCCGCCAGGCCCACTGACAACAGCGCCTCGCTGGCGAGTTGACGTGTAGTTTTGAAACAATTCACTTCCGAGCGTTGCACGAGCCAGCATGGCCAGATCACTGACGGTGGTTATATGCAATTTCTCCGACAATCCGTGCGGATTGCTGAAATGTGTACTCGCCATCCCGAGCCGGGCGGCCTCGGCATTCATCGCCGCGACAAACAACAGAAGCGGGTCTGCTTCCGGGGTTGTCGCAGATGCCTCCGCCGGAGGAGCCAGTCGGGCTCCAAAGTGTTCGGCCAGAGCCACGCTCATGTCATTTCCAGAGGGCAGCAACAGCCCAAACAGCCCTTCGCGAACGGACAAGGATTCACCAGCCCGCACATCGGCCGTTGAGCCCCGTGTTTCGTCGGCGCGGGGCGAAATTGTGATAATCTCGTCCAGGACTTCAGGATGTTCTTCCGCCAAGCGCACAACGAGCCATGCTGTCATGATCTTGGTGGTGCTCGCAAAAGCAAGAGGCGTCGCAACTTCGTGGCCGGCGACCGTTCGTCCATCAGCTGCATCCACGATAATCCAGCCATCACAGGAAACAAACGGTGGTCCGTCCAGAGAATCCATTGGCTGCTGAGTCAGTGTCTCAGCATTCACGATCTCCGGACCCGGAATGGCAGATTCCTGGACGACTGGACCCAATGCCTGCCAGAGAAATACATCGGCAATACCAGTCTCCGGTTGCCCTTGCGCCTCCTGAAATCTTCGGACGGCGGCCTCCGTGACTGGCCCGAAATCACCATCCACGCCAAGATCGGGCGACGGATGCGACCGGGCGTTTAGTGTTCTCTGGAGAAACTCAACTCGAGTTCCAAAGGCCCCGAGTTTCAGCTCCGCCGGCTCGTCGGATGCATTGCGTTCCCACTCAGGGTTGAAGTGATCAAACGCCGTTCGTGCAATTCGACCGATCAGCACCTGAGCATTGTTGTCATCGTTCCAGCTTCGGTCCTTGTTCTCTGTCGTGAGCACACAGATGACGAACGGCCCTTTAGGACCAAACACGATCCCTGCGTCACAGCGACTGTTTGAAACTGCACCTGATTTGTGGGCGACCTTAGTACCCCTGGGCAGCTCCCTCACGAGCATGGCTTTGTCATCGCACGCCAGCAAATGCTCAGCCATCGCCTTGCAGGACACTTCTGAAGCCACGGTGCCCTTGTGAATCTGCTCCAGCAGGCCGACCATCTCGCGGGCCGTTGTGCTGCCCAGCCCATGCAGTCGACTTTGCTCGGGCGAGATCGTTGTGTCACCACGATAGACCTTTGAGTTGAGTCTGGTGTGGGGAAACCCGAGCGATTCCATGGTGGCAGCCGTGGTTGGCAGCCCGACCTGATCGACCACAAGATTCGTTGCCGTGTTGTCCGAGTACCGAATCATCAGGCGGATCGTGTCGCGAACTGACAACGTGAGCCCGGGAGTAAAATGATCCGTCAGTATCCCCGATCCTGGCACCTTGTCAGCCTCCGTCAGCGTGATCAGTTTTGAAAGATCCAGTTCACCGCGATCTGCCAGGCGGTAGGCGGTCACCATCAATGGAAGTTTGATCAGGCTGGCCGTCGGCTGCACAGTATCCGCTTGCCAGGCAAATTGTTCACCGGTCTCCAGGTGCCGAATACAGACGCCGACTTCTCCCGAATGTGCCTCAATCATTGATGTCAGGTCCGCCGCGAGGTCCGCCGCCGTCACTCGGCAGACATTGAAGAGAAAGACCTCAACCAGAAACAGGCAAGCGGTCGCGGGAAAAATCGAACGGCGAAACATGACGCATCCTCGGGTGGCGTGGTTCAGCAGTATCTGGAATTGTGTTGTGTTGTGTTGCGGTCAGGAACGTTTTAGAAATAACTGTCCGATTGTCGCCTTTCGCTCTGCGAAAGGTGCGATGCTTTCGTTGAGCGAAAGGCGACACTGAATTCTCAAACGGTTCTGAATTTGAAACGGGTGAAGACATCCTGTTGCTGTTATACTCCGCGCTGGTCTGATTGAGATGTTTCCAAACACTGTAGTCAATCCAGTGCTTTGTCAAGACAAGGAATCGGGGTTGCGTCTGTAGGCCGGACCAAGCGGAGCGCAGTTCCGGCACATGCCTGACACCAGCCGGAACTGCGCTGCGTTTGGTCCGGCCTACCCCATAATCAAGCATTGACACCGCACGAGTATTCCACGACATCCTTCATTTTCTGCAATCCGAGTATGGCGACTTCCAGAGGATTTCTGTCCCATAA
>JAYUVA010000715.1:0-3650 GCA_043754375.1 Candidatus Kuenenia sp.
GCTCGTAATCGACACCCAGTCAAGGATGCCTCGATTCGATTACGAGCACGAGCACCGTTTCACTGAGCACGAGCACGCCAATTGTGTTTGAAGGCGAACAGTGGATTATGCATCAGGCAGCGCATCTCCCGTTTTGTGGCATGATGGTTACGTCACTGATATTCAACTTGTGTGGTTATGGGAATAAGGAGACTCAATGGAGTCGTCACACCAAATCATCCTGTGAAACACCAGCAACGACGATGTCGCTCAAGGGAAACGCGGGGACTTCGACGGTGTTCATACTGTCGGTTACGTGTAAACTCAGTTTGTCAATTCACCTGACGCTGGTCGTTGCCATCCTGCAACATGCTCACAGCGTTCACAATCATGCTCCGGGAGGTTTTGCGTTTGTCGATCTGATGCCAGACTGGCGAGCCGCGAGTGTTGCCATTTGTCCCCAGCGTTACGAGCAGCGTTTCGGCACGCTCTCTGCCTTGCACACTCCCGGTAGTCGATACGCCTGTCGAAGTTCGAAGTCTCAGTCGCAACTGTCCGCGATGCTTCGAGAATCTCGATCAGTGACCTTCGATGGATAAAGGAAGAGCAAAATGTTGAAGAAACTCTGGAACGATGAGTGTGGCATAATTCTGTCGGCGGAAATTGTGATTATTGGCACCATACTGGTCATCGGAATGATGGTCGGGCTTGTCGAACTGCAGTGTGCTGTCGTTGCAGAACTGAGCGACATTGGCGATGCGATCGGAAATCTGGATCAGTCATACCAGACCAGCGGCTTGTCGTCATACAAGAGCAGCGGTCGCATCAAGGCCGCCACGTACGGCGCACGCTACAGCGACTACCCGGACACTTGCGACTGCAACGCGATTCTCGTCTGCGACCCAGCCGTCGGGCAAGGCGAAAAACATTACAACTAATCGGGGCCGCGGCGTTTTTCTGCAGCAGTTACCTTACAATTTATGCCCGGATACGTCCTGCTTTCTGAGCGGCAAGGCGCTAGCGATCTGTTGAATGAGTATGCACAGTCCGTAATTTTGTTCAACCCTGAGCCGCAAGAGACGGTTTCGGCTCACGCCGTCGCCTGTGGCCTTTTGAAGTTGCGCTATTTGGGTTTCTCTCATTCGAAATCGGTGTCAAACCCCTGTTTTTCGTACTCGTACTCAGCCGTCGGCGGTACTCGTACTCGATGAACACGATTCGAGTATGAGTACGAGTACCATTTCATTGAGTACGAGTACGATTTCTAGCCGAAATGCGCAACTTCAAAACCTGCGGCTCAGGGTTAAACGATTCAATGAACAACCCGCAGCTCACATTTTCTGGCACTGCCCGACGTCGTCCGGAAATTCGGGTTCAGTTTCCGCAGGTCACGCGACGTGCTACAAACCGCCGAGGTGGCGACTGTGATTTTGCCACGTCGAATGATTGAATGCCGTTTCACTGCGAGCGGCGGAAACTACTGAATTCGTCAGGAACCACCGCGATGGTTTTGATTGCCGACTGGAAAAAATCAACGTTCAACCCGGTTGGAGACATTGAGATCAATAAGATCTTTCGTCTGTCAATCAAGCACAAATGCTCGGATATCCACCTGCAGGTCGGACGTCCGCCTGTGTTTCGGATTCGAGGTGGGCTGCGCGATCTGGAAATGCCGCCGATCACCGAAAGTCAGATGATCGAACTCACGTTCCCGATGATGGACCAGCGGAATCTGGATATTTTCCACCAGGACGGCGGAGCCGACTTTTCGAAGGTGATCAGGATCGATGACGATCCCTGGCGATTTCGCGTCAATTTGTTCACGCAGCTGGGCAAAGTCGGAATGGTGGCTCGAAAGATTGAACGATCTATTCCCCCGTTCGAAGGATTGTATCTGCCAAAGTGCATGGTCGATCACTGCAAGTACGATCAGGGAATGGTGCTGCTGGCCGGTGTGACGGGTTCAGGAAAAAGTACGACGATCGCGTCGATGCTTGACTGGATCAACCGCAACATGAATAAGCACATTCTGACGATAGAAGACCCGGTCGAATTCATTTACACGTCTGACAAATGTCTGATCAATCAGCGTGAAATCGGTCAGGACGTCATTGACTTTCACATCGCAATGAAACATGCGGTGCGTGAAGATCCTGACATCATGCTGGTGGGCGAGTTGCGCGACCGTGAAACATTCGAAACTGCGATACATGCGGCCGAAACGGGCCACCTTGTCTTCGGAACGATCCACGCCCCTGGCGCGCCGGGTTGTATCTCGCGTATTCTGGACCTGTTCCCGTTCGACATGCACAAAGCGATTCGAGCCAGTATGGCGATGAACATGAAGTGTATCGTGGGTCAGAAACTGCTGAAGACCATCGTGGATACGCCGTCTCGCGTTCCGATTATCGAGATCATGAGTTTCAATCCGACGGTACGTAAACTGGTGATGGAAGGGATGGACGAAAAACTGTTCGCCGCCATCCGCATTGGCAAGACCGAAGGCATGCAGTTGTTCAACGACAGTCTTTACGACTTCGTTAATCGCGAATTCGTCAGTCGCGAAGCCGCGTTCGAGATTTCCCCGAACATCGAAGAACTCAAGATGCGCCTGAAAGGCATCGACGTCAAGGGTACGGCGATTCTGTAAATCGTATGCAGGATGGACATTCATGTCCGTCGCATGGCCACGCACCACTGTCGAAGCGAAGGTTGTTGTTCGCAGCATTCTCCGCGAAACGACCCGCCATCAACGGGTTCGTTAATTCGGCGACGTTGGTCGCAGTGGTGGACGACGTTGCTGCAAATGTACGTCTCAGTCAATCCCGGCAAGTTCATGCACTGCCTGCCATTCGGCGGTGGTGACGGGCTGGATGGAGAGGCGGCTGCCTTTCTGCAGAACCACCATGTGTGACGTTACAGGATGCTCGGCCAGCATGGTGCGTGTCACAGGCTGCTTGAAAATCCGTACCAGCTTGATGTCCACCATGTACCAGATGGGCTTTTCCAGCGACGCGGATTCATCGAAGTATTTATGGTCTGTCTGCAAGGCGAAATGATCGGGATAGCCGGATTTCACAACTTCAGCGGTCCCGGCAATCGCCAGCGGATCGGCGTTGCTGTGATAAAAGAACACGCCATCGCCGCATTGGATATCATCGCGCAGCATGTTACGAGCCTGATAATTGCGGACGCCTTCCCATGATGTCCTCTTCCCCTTGCGCGCGGCAAGATTCTGAATGGAAAATGCATCGGGCTCAGATTTAAACAGCCAGAAGCGTTGCATCAGTTACTTATTGCTCGACAGAATCTGTAGTTGATCACGTCGCGCGAACAGTTGATTCAGGCGTTCTGTAGAATACATCTGAACAACTTTCTTCTTATACCGAATGCGTCCGTGCTCGTCACTGTCCAGATGCTGTGAAACTTCAACGCCGAATCGTTTGAAGACACGCTCTTTCTTGCCTGTCGCACCCAGCTCCTGATCTTCAAACGCATAGAGAGCCGCAAACGTTTCCGGATCGACACCGCGACCTTCCTCGAGATCGCGTTGCACATCAATCCCTCCGACGGAGACGGAAAAATAGTTGACATCGGACGTCGCAGAAGTGCTGAGCCCCGCCGCGATGAACGTATCGTTCAGATCTGCCACAGCCTTTCGCGTTTTTGCA
>JAYUVA010000716.1:0-5684 GCA_043754375.1 Candidatus Kuenenia sp.
CTTCAATGGTCTGGTGCAAGCAGTCCTGCCGGCGTCGGATTGGAACATGTGCAAACGGACAATCGTGGTTCCCCAGGAACTTGGGAGAACCCTGTTCGCTCCTCGGCGTTCCCAGATGGAGTTACCGGGTCACCCCTGATTTCGAATGTGTTCCTGCACTACGTGCTGGATCAATGGTTCGAACAGGATGTGAAACCGCGGATGTGTCAGCCTGCCTTCCTCGTCCGCTACTGGGTGACACGCAGTTGATAGTGTTGAGACGAGCTCAGATTCTCAAATGAGTTCGTCCACTTCAACCAAATGGCTATGCGGCGGTCGCTCACATTGTTCGGGATTGATCTGAGGAGATTCGTCTGATGTGCACGCAAATCGTTGTCATTGCATGCCTTGGGCTGGCTGTTTCGGGATGTGTGGAATCCCAGTCAGCGTATGTTCCTGTTGATCCGGTCGAGATTGAAATGCCGAATTCGTCCACTTCTGAAACTGGCCAGTACATTGTAGAGAGTACAAGTGCTGACGGGTCCCGAGTGATTCGGTACCAAGTTGAGACAATGAGGCCTGAGCGACGTAGCTTCGTCGACAGCGACGGACAAAACATTGTTCGTTTGGATGGAGATGGTGGTAACATCTACGGAAGAACGAGTCGCCACAGTGCCACATGGTGAGGACATTGCAGAATTTCTTCGAATGTCAGTCGACGGAAATACTGTTCAAACGGAAAGTCCGACGGGTGTCACTACAGGCGTAAATCCTACACCGCCCTCACCGGCCCCTGCAGCAGAATGAGGCAATGCATCCACTAACGGCATCCGGCGACTCACATTCGTAATGTGCGACTGTGCGATAACTGGCGCCGGGCGCCTTTCCTGCGATTCGGCGGAACAAGACGGCCTTCTGCAAATATAGTCTGATTCCTGAAGTCGTTGTTTTCCTGCAGGCTTGCTTGCTGGCTTTCCATCCAGTTGGCAGCTTCCTGAATGACAGCGTGCAGATCCTCGGCGATGCGGGCGAAGACGCAGGTGGAGTAAGTTTCTCTACCGGTGGCGGATGTTTTCCATGAGCGACTGACGGTGAAGTCGAAGTATTCAAAGCCGCTGGTGGCTTGGCGTTTCCAGGTGGATGCAGCGACGGCGCCCTGCCCCCTCTTTGCATTGTTCAAAACCCAGTTCGATTGCGGCAGCTGCTTTCCCTAGATGTGGAAAACAGGTAGCATCCAGTGCCAAGTACTTCTGAAGCCTGTCTGCCAGAATCGATCGTCGCGGGCAACTTTTGGCCTATCGACGCATCATGAGCTATGGTGCTGCA
Organism: Candidatus Kuenenia sp.; assembly: GCA_043754375.1. GTDB lineage: Bacteria > Planctomycetota > Planctomycetia > Planctomycetales > Planctomycetaceae > SXXK01. The sequence continues at coordinate 1,306 of JAYUVA010000716.1, forward strand.
CACCCTGTGCCGCCTACTAAGGAGCATCAAATGTCCCTCAAGTTCAATCGGAGGCAGATGATTGCCTTTTTTTTCGTCACGGTGGTGTTCGGTTACGTGACTGTCGCCCAAGAAACGCCGAGGGTCGCTGAATCAACATGGCGATCAGTGGACGATGTTCTCGGCGAATTGCAGCGGCTGGACAGCGGAACTGGTGACGTCCTCGTCAAACAAAGTGAACTCGACAAGTTGATCGCCGAGAGCGGTGGCGGTGCGTGCCCCAGTGCGGCGGCCGTGATCGCAGCCCAAGCACTTCGTGGGATGACGGGGCTGGAGCCTCATTCAAACCCACATCGCCTGTCATTGCAGTCCTTTGAAGCCATTCCCAAATTGCTTGATGGTTGGGTGAGTAACAAGCTGTTTGTCGAACTGCTGTTGCATTATGAGAAGCACGTCAATGGTGCGGAAATTGAGGTCGAGGTTCAGTCTGCTCCGAATTCTCCCTACGCAACCGACAAAGTAACGTGGGAGCCTGCTGGCAAGCCGAACCTTCAAGTTGGTGTTGGCGAACTCAAGATTCTAAGCTTTTCTGTAACTCAACCCGATGGCAATTTCCTTGGACGCCATTTTGTGTTGTTGAAGAAGAAAGACGAGTCGCTACTTCATGTGCTTGACCCCACTTCCCCAGCCAAGGACAAGAAGTTCATCCTCGCACGAGGAACTGACGGGGCGGGACGATTTTTCCTTGAGTACCCTCCTGAGATCCAACGTCCATATGTCAATGAGCTGAATACGGTCTTTACGATTCGACTATCGCGATCTACCGCAGAGCCGGAAGCAGTCACGATAGAGCAGATAAACAGCCGTCTCGATGACACCGCCAAACTCCTCGCGGCTCGCAGCGAACTTCGGTCTCCGCGAGCATGGCGAAGGGAATCGGCGACTTACGCTTTGTCGGCACTGGACCTTCCGGTCGAGCTTGGCGGTCGTGGCTGGAATCCCAGCCAGATGTTGGAAGTGTTTCGTCACGCTGGAAAACACGACCTCAATCTTCGCGATGTGGTCGGTGCTGCACATGCAAGAGTGCTTCTGAAGTCGGATTCGCCTCGATGTGAATCGCTGCTGCGTGACGTCGCTGCTGGTCAGCGATATTTTGCCATTACGATCACCGAGCCGGAATATGGATCGGACTTCGCTTCTATGGTGTCGACGTCGAAAAAAGTGGATGGTGGTTTCCTCCTGAACGGCGAAAAACGCTTCAATGCTCGGCTGGAGCAGGCGACCGATATCATTGTCATTACGAGGAGCACCGAGAACAAACCGGGGAAACTCAGTGTCTTCGTTGTGCCAATCGACGCAAAGGGATTAAAGATTGAAACCTTCGGCGCTCATGGCCTGACCGGCAATTCCTATGGTGGGATGACCATGACTGATGTGTTCGTTCCGGACGACGGACTGCTGGGCGTTGATGGTGGCGGTCGCGATGTTTTCGAGCAGCATTTCCTTTACTGGCGGCTCATGCAAACTGCCGCCGCACTCGGAACAGCCGAAGGTGCTCTTGAACAAATGGCGGAGCGCCTGAAGACGAGAATTGTCTACGGCGGCCCAATCGGACGATTCACTCACCTGCAGCAACCGATGGGACAGCACACCACCGAACTGCGAATGGCTCATGCTCTGGCAGTGAATGCTGCAAAGCTACTGGATGACGGAAACTACAAGGAAGCTGCGCCATTGATCAACGGACTCAAAGCTGAAGGCGTAGAGATCGCGTTGAAAGCCGTCGATGCAGCCGCACGGGCGTTCGGTGGCGAAGGGTACTCCGATCGCGTCGATATTGGCGATCGCCTGCGGGATCTCAACGGCCTGCGAATTGCGGACGGGGCGACCGATGTTATGCGATCGTCGGTTGTGTCGGATCGCTTCGGCCGGGAGTTCTGGGAGATGGCGATTCAGCGGCGGGAACGTCAGCCAATTGAAGCATCGCAAGTTCCCGATGAGTAATTTGCACAGAAATTGCGGCAAAGGCGACCAGCCATCATGTGCGAATCATCGAGAATCGCCCGACAACGCATGGCTGGACTTTCCCGGTCGATGTTCGATGCGTAGAATGCCCTGTTCGTCTCAACAGGAAGTATGCATTCGCAATGCCCATAACAAACGCAATGAATGACATTTACCGCCGATTGAAGCCGCTTGGCTTCGACGCCAGGTTTGTGCGCGAATTGCTGCTGCCGGACTGGTGGGACGATGAATTGGCCAATGTTCCAGCGAACCGAGCAATTGCAGAAGCAACAATCTCGCGTCACCTGAAAATCAGCATTGATCGGCTGGCGACCGCGGATGCTGAACTCACAATTCCCTCGACTGTTCCTGTGCGATTGAAGAGTGCCACTCGAGGAACAAACCCTGAAGTTGTCAGGCCGTCCATTGCGATCGCTCAGAGGATAGCGACACTCCTTGCTCAGTCTCTGTCGTCCGAGTTGCCGAACTTTGAATGCTCTACGGCTCATAACATTAGACAGGAAATCCTTGCCAACCACAGCACGGTTACGTTGGAGTCGCTGATTGAGCACTGCTGGACGCACGGGATCATCGTGGCCCATCTCGACCGGCTTCCAAAGGTCACTGGATTTCGTAAATTCGATGGTTTGGCGTTATTCGCGAATGAGCATCCATGCGTGCTGCTCGCAGAGAAAAAAGATGCTCCTGCGTGGCTGGCATTTCATCTTGCCCATGAACTGGGGCACTTGATGTGTCGCCATGTTACGCCGGGATCTGCACTGCTCCCGGACGAGAACCTTGAGCGAATCATTAACGACAGCGACGAAAATGAAGCGGATGCATTCGCAAACGAGTTGTTGACGGGTGATCCAAGCCCGAATATGAAAGCCGTCTATGGAATGACAGCCGAAAAGCTTGCCAACGCCGTGCAGCGAGTTGCCCCGGGCAAACAGATCGATCCGGCCGTTTTTGCGTTAGTTTACGGACACAACGCAGACCGAATGCCTGTCGCTGTAAAGGCTCTGTCTCTTATCGAGCAGGATATCGGGGCAAGAGGCCAGATTCGACGATTTCTGAGCCAGCATATTTCAACGGACAACCTGAGGGACACGGACGCTCATCTTCTGGAGAATCTGCTGATGGGGCACCAATCGACTGAGCAAAAGGCCGTGGGATAGCTCACCGATGAGTGAACGGATTCTACTCATCGACTCGGACATCTTCGTCCTGCTGTCTGCTGCAGGTCTCCTGGATGATTTGGTCGCTTGCCTCGGCTTTGAACTCTCTGATGTCCGCAGGCTCGATGCATTGCCACATCAGCTTCAGCGAGGCCGTTCTTTTCGGCGTTATGACGAAATCGCGAGAACCGAAGCCCTGACGCGTTGCCACGAGGTTCGCTCGATCGAAGACCGCCCGACTTCCAGTGAGCACTGGGAGAAATTGATATCTGTGGATGACATCGACGAAGGTGAAGCACTGTTGTTTGCAAAACTTGCTGAAGTCTCCGCCTCGTTGCTGACTACCGGTGATCAGCGTTCGCTGATTGCACTCGGAAAGGCCGACGGACTCAACAACTTCCGTGACCAGATTCGTGGACGGGTTGTCTCTTTGGAATCAGCTCTGTTGCTGTTGGTGCAGAGAGTCGGTGCTCAATCGGTCGGCGAAGCATTTCAGCGGCTTCGGGGCGTCAACACCAAGATCGACGTACTGTTCGGGTACAAGACCGAATTCGTGGAAGAAGAGATCGTGCGGCAGCTCAGTTCGTATCTTAAAGATCTTCGCGAGAAATTGGGTGACGATTTCCTGAACTAACGCCAGCGCCGACAGTTCGGTCCGGAACATCGCAACCTGCGAAGTCACCTGCAAACCTGCTCCGGTGGGACCGACCGGAGCGATATGATGCACGGTCGCAAACTGCTCCGGTCACATCGACCCACGCGTCGAACGCTATCGTGACAATCCCGCAGGTGTATTCAAATTGATGCCGCTCCACGCACGTTTTCTGAACCCGCCCGCGAGCACCAGAATCCAGTTCGATCGATAACTCCGGCGACAGATATTCCGTCGACGTAACTCACTCAGGATGGACCGACCTGAGTGAGTTACGTCGACGTGAAAACTGGCCGTGGAGATAGTGATTTCAAAATCGAACGGCAACGGTTGGGGTTCAGAGGTTGATCTAAACGACGTCCCGTAACCAAGTCGTATTCCGGCTTCGATCTGGCGGGTTGGGGTGAAGAAAAGGCCCGGTGGTGCAACGGGGCGAGGTTGTGATCAGTCGAAACTGACTCACGGTCGACGACAAACCTTCAGGAAGTCACGCATCAGTGCCGGACTGGCCAGACTGATTGAAGATCCAGTCGTGTGCCTGATCGGCGACTTTGATGACCAGTGGA
>JAYUVA010000717.1:0-4112 GCA_043754375.1 Candidatus Kuenenia sp.
ATTGATGCGGTCTACCTGCCGCTGCGGATTCCGGCTGATTTGCTGTTACCATCGCTGAAGGAATTCGATCGCCTCAAGATCAGCGGCTACAGTGTCACGATACCTCACAAGCAAGGTGTACTGCAATTCTGCGATACGATGTCGGAAGAGACCGACTCGATCGGCGCGGCAAACACGCTCTTTCGACAGAACGATCAATGGATGGCGACCAACACCGATGCTCCGGCGGCGCTGGAAGCCATTCAGGACGGACTCAGGAAATCAGGCGGCGTGACGGAACTGTTCGGTCGAAAAGTTCTGATTCTCGGAGCAGGTGGTGTTTCACGCGCCGTCGGACACGCCCTGCTGGTTGCCGGAGCTGCTGTATCGGTGACCAATCGTTCGCGTGATCGAGGCCGTGCGCTGGCGGCGGAACTCGGTTGTCAATATGTGTCATGGGAAAACCGGGGCGCAGAAACGTGCGAGGTGCTGATCAACTGCACGTCGGTCGGGATGCATCCGAATCTGGATGAAACTCCATTTGAACAGCACTGGTTGGGAGATTCGACGTTGGTGTTCGACACGGTGTACAACCCGGAACAGACGCTGTTGCTCAAGCTCGCCCGGGAACGCGGTTGTCCGACGGTCAGTGGCGTGGAAATGTTCGTGCGGCAGGCAGCGAAACAGTTCGAACTTTTCACCGGTCAGGTTGCACCCATCGACTATATGGCCGAAACGCTGCGAGTTTCCACATCGGCGGCGCATGCGATCATCAGTCCCGCCGAAATGGCGTCGGTTGTGAAACCGAAAGTGGTTTTGCGTCCGATCATAGAACCGGATGATGATGATGATGAAACGGGCGACTCGGAGACCGAGTAGGGACAGTTCGAGGATTCATTGTCGCCTTTCGCTCCGCGAAAGCTACGTTGTTTTCGCAGTGCGAATTGACGCCCAGCCGCTCGCCGGTGACTCATTTCCAGACGCGTGAAAAAATTCAAAATTACGGGTCACTGCTCTGAAAAAGCAATCAACTATGCAGCCCAGCCACAAACCACGAATCATCGCCGTCATGCCCGCCTATAACGCGGAGTCAACTCTGGAACGTACACTGCGGGATATTCCGCCAGGGACCGTCGATGAAATCATTCTGGTCGATGACTGCAGCAAAGATCGCACGGTCGAGCTGGCACGTTCTCTGGGACTCACGGTGATTTCTCATGAACGGAATACAGGCTACGGCGGAAATCAGAAGACCTGCTACACCGCGGCCCTCGAACGTGGGGCTGACATTGTGGTCATGATCCATCCGGACTATCAATACGACAGTCGCGTGATTCCGGTCGCCGCTGAACTCATTCGCCTTGGGAACTGCGACGTTATTCTGGGCTCAAGAATTCGCACGCGCGCTGAAGCACTGCAGGGAGGAATGCCGGCCTGGAAATACATCGCGAACCGCTGTCTGACGATTTTTGAAAACGTGGCGCTCGGTCAGAACCTTGGCGATTTTCACAGTGGCTTCCGCGCGTATCGGCGTGAAGTACTGGAAACGGTCCCGTGGCAGGAAAATTCCGACGATTTCGTGTTTGACACACAGTTTCTGGCTCAGGCTGTCTACTTCGATTTCAAGCTGGGAGACATTCCGGTGCCTGTACGTTATTTCGCCGAAGCCTCCAGCATCAACTTCAGCCGCAGCACGCGCTACGGATTACTGACGCTGTGGGTGATGTTCGAATTCTGGTGCAATCGTCTGGGAATCTGCCACTCGAAGATTTACAGGAAGAAATAGCCAGCGTGGTACATCCGTCAATTGCTTCGTGCGGTCGCGTTCGATTGTGAAATTGGGTAACCGTTCACGACATTTCGAGAATGACAGTTTGAACCACAGATCGACACAGATGTAGACAGATCCACTGTTGATTTCTATCGGTGTAAATCTGTGTTTATCTGTGGTTGCTTGCGCAGGTTTCGGACTGAGGCGTGAACAGTTACATAATTGGGAGGGCGAGGCTCCTGCCGAGCCCTGCGAAGAAACAACGTCAATTGCACTCTCACCGAATTTAACGAATTCCCGCTCCAGGACTACAAGTGACATAATCTGTTGGATCAGAGGGATTATTGCGGCTATAGTGATTTTCGTTGACAAGAGTTCTGGCACGGAATTGAACGCATGTCGATATCATCCGAAATGACTTACTTGTCACAGCCGAAGCTGACGTATGACGAATATGCGATGATTCCGTATGACGGCAAGCGTCATGAAATCATTGACGGACACCACTACATCAACGACCCGCCATTTCCGCGTCATCAGGCTGTTTCCCGGCACATCGGATTTCAACTCTATGAGCAGATTGAGTTGACCGGCCACGGACAGGTCATCAACTCTCCGATTGATCTTCAGTTGAGCAACTTTGATGTTGTCCAGCCGGACCTTGTCGTCGTTCTGACATCGAATCGCATCATTGACGAAATCAATATCAAAGGCGTACCTGATCTTGTGATAGAAATCCTGTCGCCTTCGAATCGCAGACACGACACGGAACTCAAGAAGCAGTTGTATGAACAATTCGCTGTCCCTGAATACTGGATTGTTGATCCGGATGAATGCGTTGTGGTTCGATATCGTCTTGATGAAACAGGCAAATTCGGGTCGTCGATTGAGTTCAAAGATGCCATCACATTTGACGGCGTTCCGGGCGGGGCGACCGTGGATCTGACTCGAGTCTGGTAAAGCGGAAAAATCTGAATGACGAGCGTCACAGTTGTTCTCAACGCCATTGAATCCGGTGAAGCGAGAACCGAAGATCTGCTCCCCCTGGTCTATGACGAACTGCGACAACTTGCTGCGGGGCAGATGCGTCATGAACGCGGCGGACTCACGCTGCAGGCCACGGCCCTGGTTCACGAAGCATTTCTTCGGCTGGTCGGCGATGAACACGCGACGTGGCAGAATCGTCGGCACTTCTTTGGCGCGGCGGCGCTGGCGATGCAGAGGATCCTGGTGGAGCAGGCTCGGCGAAAGGGGCGACTGAAACACGGCGGCGATCGGCAGGAAGTTGCAATCTCCGACATCGACGTCATCGCCAGCGCGAACCAATCCGATGAGGAACTTCTGGCCCTTGACGACGCTCTGATCCAGTTTCAGGCGGAAAACCCGGAGAAGGCCGAACTGGTCCGGCTGCGATATTTCGCCGGACTGACGGAAGAAGAGGCTGCTCTTGCGATGAACATTTCCCGCGCGACAGCATCTCGCTGGTGGACGTATTCTAAAGCGTGGCTGTTTGCGAAGGTGCGCAGTGAGTAAAAGGAGTTGGTGTTACGAATCACGTCTGCGACTGGCGAGCGGTGCGGCGTCAGCCCGGCGGTACGTCGCGACTCATTTTTCAGGAACCACAATGCATGCAAACGCATCGTACCGGCAAGCTGACGCATGCCGCTCGCCGAAATCTTATCCGGTTTTTTCCAGAATCTCGTGAGGCGCCGCATGAGGTTTCGTCGCATGGAATGGTGAACTGCTTACCTTAACACCGGAGACACACCATGTCCGAATCACAAAAATCCAGCACAGCACATAGTCCTGATCAACGTCACGACGATTCCCAGCACCAGCCGACGGTCCATGCGTCGGATTCGATTGCCGCCTCGTCGATCAGCCCGAATTCGGTTGAGGGCCTGTTTTTGCTGGCTCTGCAAAAAAGCCATCCGGCTGAGCGGGAAGCATTCCTGAACGAAACATGCGGAGATGACTCAGACCGTCATCGGCGTGTCATCGCGTTGCTGCGAGCGTTCGAAGACGCGGGCAGCTTCCTGGAAGCTCCAGCCGGTGGACCACGACTGCAGCCGGAAATCTCGCTCAGCTTTCTCCGGTCGAGCAGCAAAGAGGGATGCCTTGGCACAATCGGTCCGTACGAAGTTCTGGACGTCATTGGACGCGGTGGCATGGGGATCGTGTTGCGGGCCGTCGATCCAAAGCTGAACCGCGTCGTGGCCGTGAAAGCGTTACTACCGGAACTGGCCGCCAATCCAAATTCGCGCCGACGTTTTTTGCGTGAAGCTCAGGCTGCGGCAGCCATCAGTCATCCTCATGTGGTGACGATTCACGCGGTGGACGACAACCATGAAGACGCAAATGG
>JAYUVA010000718.1:0-4042 GCA_043754375.1 Candidatus Kuenenia sp.
AGTCTGCAAAGTACGCCGTCTTGTTTAACCCTGAGCCGCAGGCGACGGTTTCTGCACACGCCGTCGCCTGCGGCTCAGGGTTAAACGACTCAATCAACAAACCGCTAGCTGCGGGTGATTGACCTTCAAAAACCGGCGGCTAGCGCCTTGCCGCTCACAAGAACAGCAGTATTCAGACAGACTCCTAGACACGAAAACGGAACGTTTCGCAGACGTAACGCCACATCCAATACGCAGCTGTGCGATTGGAAATGATAAAACGCCCATTCCCCCTCATGCCCGGCTTCAGCAGGTGTGCTTCAGGTAAATCGTTTCCGTCGGCGAAGTGCAGATCTGCGATCGCTCGATACGCCGTGCTGGCCAGCTGCTCCTGCCCCTGCTGGTTGGCCTTTGTTGCCAGCGGCCCATGAAAACGGGTCGTCAGAGATTCCGGTGCCATGACTTCCCCCTTGGGCGAAATCAGGTCCACTCGGGTCAGAAAGGTGATATTCGCCAGGTGGTCCAACTTGATCTCCAGCGGCATTTCATCCTGCAGATCATCGCGGTCACCCTGATCAATGTACATGACCGCGTGCAGTCTTTCTGAAGGTGCGATGCTCGCGATTTCCTGCCCGGCTTCGATCAGACACCCGGCATTCTCAGGATCGAGCGGCGTTCCGGTCCAGCGACCCAATTTCATCGCATCGACTTCATTCCGCGGCGGTTCCGGCACACGCTTGGCGGCAACGAGCGTTCCACCGGTTGTCGCGCGGACCACACGCTGCAGGTTCAGACGCACGGTCTTCTGAATCTGCTGTTCCAGTTCCAGCGCTTCAGCAATCGCTACGCCTTCACCCGCAGGATCTTCGTTAGTGTTATACTGACGGATTTCCTGCGTGCGGAAGACCCAGTTCAAAACGTGCTGCAGGAGTTCATCATGTCTTCGCAGATCGTCGGGGCTTTCGAGGATCACGATGACATCGCCCGCCGCGACCGTTTCTCCATTGCGGTGAATTCGATCGTATTCGGCAGGGACAGGAAGTCCCTTCAGAAGATCCAGTTTTGAAGGATCGATCAGCAGCTTACCGGGACCGAAAGGAGCCGCGATTTCAGCCGCTGCTTTTCGCGCGCCGTTCTGAATTTTCAGCAATTCATCGTAGTGCCTGCGGTACTCCTCCGGATCCAGAATCATGCCGTTCACAGGCGCGGGCACCATCACAACGTTCTGTGGTTCCAAAAAGCACGGAGCTTCGTGATACCAGGGAATCGGTGTGCTGAAAGCCACGTAGACGACACCACCAAAAAGCAGCGATGAAATGGCAATTTTTGTTTTGCTCATGGGTTCCATCCGAGGTGTGGCAATAATTTGATAGATACTGCGAAACATGCTGAAGACAATCCCGGCCATCGAAAATATCATGACCGAAATCCCGATGCTCTGCAGATCATACGGTTTGAGCACTGTGTACAGAAACATACTGATCGAAACCAGAATCACCCAGCGATACAACCAGGCCGCAATCGCGTACGCGACGAACCAGGCTCGACCGGTTTCGGGCATGAACGGATCGGGCTTTGATTCGATTCCAAGGCAGTACCAGGAAAACGCTTCGCGGAGCAGTTTTTCAGACTTCTGGCGGAGATTCGGAATCTCCAGAAAGTCGCTCATCATGTAGTAACCGTCGAACCTCATCAGCGGGTTCAGGTTAAAGATGACCGTTGTAATCGTTGTCACAAAAAACGTGTTGAGCGCCAGGTAATGCAACATCCCGGATTCCGTCAGCCACCAGACATAGATCGCGACACCCGAAAGGATCACTTCGATATACATCCCGGCTGCACCGATGATAATCCGATGCCACTTGTTCCGCATCATCCACGAATCCGTGACGTCGCAGTACAGGCACGGACTGAACACCAGCAGCATGACACCCATTTCATGACATTCGCTGCCGTAGTACACGCAACTCAGGCCGTGACCGAATTCATGGATGATCTTTGCCAGCCCCAGTGTGACCCACAGATACATCAGGTTGGGCCAGCCAAAGAAGCTTTGAAATTCGGGCAGCTTACCGCGAAACACTTCCAGATTCGCACCCAGTACCAGCCACGATGAAACGACAAAGAGGATGCACACAGTGGCACAGAACGGATGAAACATCCAGCTCACAAATGGGAGCATCGCCCGCAGCGTGCGTTCCGGATCCCAGCCCGGCAGTCGCAGGGACAGCAGACTCATCATCGTCTGCTTGACCTTTTCCTTGCGCGTCTTCTGGCGTTCCCGGACGACAGCGGCACCCTGCCCTACACGATTGCTGACCACCAGCCCTTTGCGATGCAGGTCGGTGATCAATTGCTGTATGTCGCTGAGTGTAATCTGCAGCGTCGGGAATTCAGATTTCAGCTCGTCACGAACCGCTTCAAGACTGCGTACGCCGTCGAGCAGTTCCAGAATCCGATACTGTTCGATCTGCAGCCGATGATACTTGAGCGCGACGGGATCCTTGATGACCTGATAGCCAACGCCAAGATAATCAATTTTGGCAACTACCAGGTCTGCACGTTTTCGTAAAGGAATGGGTCGCTGGTTGGAAGCGACCATGTTGCCGGAACTCATTCTGCACGCTTCTCAGGTTTGATCGTGGCTTCCACAGGCAGGCCTTGCAACAGCAGCCAGCGTCCATATTTGTCCTGGCGATTTGGCACATTCACATCCACATTGAGATAAAGCATCTTGGATTTCTGGTCCACCAAAGGGCGAATCAATTCGATCGTGCCGATGAAAACTCCATCCGGCTCAACGGCCGGCGCCAAGAAAACAGGTTCCGGGGCAAATGGGCCACCACGCTGGATTGGATCGTCAACGTTCCTGACCCTGAAGATATCGTCAACGTTCCTGTCTTTCTCGGCTGAGGTTCGTCGGTCCGGCTCAGGATCGGTGGCTTCCGGCCTGATCGATTTGCCGGCAGTGTCGATTCTGATTTCCACTGAATCGCCGACGAAGACTTCTTCGCGACGCGCATAATCCACCTTCAGCACCGCACGCAGCAATGACATGTCTGTGATCGTGATTACCGGGTCGCCTGGCCGAACGCTTTGACCTGGCCAGCGATGAATTTTCGTCACTAACCCGTCGAACGGTGCAAAGACCTGATACTGAGCTAACTGAGCCGTCTTGGTTTCCAGTGTCAGGCTGAGGATTTCTTTATCCTCGCGTGCCTTCGCAAGTGACGCCTTCGACTTCTGGACTTCAAGCTGCGTTTGCCGAATTTCGTTTTCACTGAATGACTGGTACTTCAGATTCGCCTCGACACGCTGCTTGAGATCGACCTCTGCCTTGTCGAGGGCGACCACCGCAAACTCAATTTCCACGACCGAATCAGCCTTCATTTGCGCCTCAGCCACTTCCTTCCGAATCAAGTCATCTGCAACTTCGATCATCAGATCACCCTGCTTTACGTACAGCCCCTCTTTGCCGGGATTTACGGTTTGCAGCTTGCCTGTGACTTCTGTGGATATCGGCACCTCACGAATAATCTGCATCCGTGCTTCTTCCGCCTTGATCGGCGTCTGGCCCTGAGCAACCAATGGACTCGACAGCAGCAACGCCAGAAAAACGCCGACAGGAATTGTCCGAATTTCAGTCAGAAAATTGGACATGACACATTCCTCAATGCAAAAATGCAAACTGTGAAGAGCGACAGAAAGCCGCCCACAGTGGGACTATGACGACTTTCCACACAGATATCTAACGCAATCCCCGCTTTTGCTCAATCCCGTTGTCCACTGACCCTGCAAAAATCCCTTGTGTCCCGGTGGTTTGACGTTACTTCAGTCGTTCGGCAAAGTATAACGACGGTTGGAAATGGTCTGGCTGTGGAGGTTCCCTTGGGAGTCTGTCTGATTACCGCTGGTTTTGTGAGCGGCAAGGCGCTAGCCGCCGGTTTTTGCAGATCGATCAATTACCCGCGGCTAGCGGTCTGTTGATTTAGTGATTTTTGGGGCTCATGATCATACCAACCCGAAGCGCCAGCGAGGAATTCAGCCGTTTTTGCCTCGCTGG
>JAYUVA010000719.1:0-3695 GCA_043754375.1 Candidatus Kuenenia sp.
CGATAGATTCCGATACGCCCCAGATTACGTCACGGAGCCTGGCTCGATTCTTCAGGAGACAATCGACAGTCTTGGTATCAGCTACGACGATTTGGCGACTAAAAATGGCCTGTCGAGCAGCCAGCTTCAAAATCTTTTTAGCGGCTCTCTGAGGATATCCTCTGACATAGCAGAGATCCTTGAACGAATCACTAACGTTCCATCTCGCTTCTGGAAAAACCTCGAAGCAAATTTTCAGGATCGTCAGCTCCATCTTGCACAGAGCTCATTGACGAAATCAGCAAATGGAAGCCCCGTCGTGTAATCGATAAAACAAATAAAAATCGGTATCCTTCAATCCAACTAGTACTGACGCGGAAAACATCGCGGAGAAAACGAATGTTCCACACACTTCAAATCAAGCACTTTCGCGGTATACAGCAATTGCAGATCGATGATCTGTCCCGTATCAACCTTGTGCTCGGAAAGAACAATGCAGGCAAGACTTCGGTGCTGGAAGCCCTGTTTCTGCTCTGTGGAGCAACCAACCCGTCAATGCCGAACACGATTTCCTTTCTTCGCGGACAGCGAATAGCAAACGTTCTGCCGGATAACGTATGGCGCTGCTTATTCTATGGGATGAATCCCAGGACTCTGATTCATGTGGAGGGGCGCTGGCACAATGAAGTTCGCAATCGCGTTCTGGAAATCGAATCTCGGATGTCCGCCACTAGCGATGATATGGAGTCGGGAGTTGGCACCGCGTCGTATGATGAACTGACGATTGACTCGCTGCGTCTTACATACCAGGACGCAAATGATCGCGAAGTCGTAACAAAGGCAAAGTTCGATCGGGAACTTCGACAACACGAGACGATTCCGATGGAACGGGACGACTTCATCCGTTGCACGTTTTTGTCTGCTCGGTCGTACTCTACGATGGAACGGGATGCCCGTCAGTTCAGCCATCTGGTTCGCATCAAGCAGGATCACGATGTTGTTGAGGCTCTGAAGATTATTGAACCACGCGTCAGCGGAGTCGAAGTTCTTTCCGAGTATGGCGGATCTTCCGTCTATGTTGATCTTGGTCTGCCATCGCTGATACCACTGGCCGCGTGCGGTGAAGGTTTTGTGCGGTTTTTTTCTATCATTGTGGAAGTCACCAGTTGTCGTCAGGGACTTCTGCTGATTGATGAGATCGATAACGGGTTACATTATTCCGTCATGGCAAAACTCTGGACGCTGCTTGGCAGGATGTGCGTTGAACACGACGTGCAGATTGTCGCAACAACGCACAATGACGAACTAGTGATGTCGGCAGTGGATTCGTTTGTGTCGCAGCCAGAAGATTTGGCGGTCTTCCGGATTGACCGGACGGAGCAAGGGCATAAATCAGTTCGATACGACGAAGAACTGCTCCCGGCCGTTCGAGAAGGTCAGTTCGAGATTCGAGGATAAATGCAGCGATGTCAAAGAGCAAAATAGAGAGCGGTGTTCGGCATATCATTCTTGTGGAAGGTACCCATGACAAAGACTTTGTTGATCAATTGCTGTTAGAACATCATTTGGCATCAGCCCAGGTGCAGGTCCTTCCCTTGGGCGGAAAGACGATCCTCGGCAGCAGCCTAAGGATTCTAATGAATGATCCGGCGTTTTCGGAAGTTCAGTCCCTCGTGATTCTTCGAGATGCTGATAGCATTGTTCCTGATGCAAATGCCACGGCGGAACAACTTGAGCAACAGGCAACCAGAACGGCAGCCGTGCGATCGCTGGCGTCTGTGAAGAGCAGCCTTCTGAATGCCCGGCTGAATGTTCCATCTGCTCATGCGGAAATCACACAAAGTTCGCCTCGCATTGGAATCTACATCTTTCCGGACGGTCAGGCAGACGGAATGCTCGAATCATTGTGCCGAGATGCTCTACAGGGACATGCTGATACGCCATGCATTGACGCTTTCTTCGACTGTGTGCTCAAACTCCGCAGCACTGCCAAATTCTCGCCCAAAGCGTGGACGCACGCCTTTATCGCAGTGCAGGACGATCCAGACCTGCATCTTGGAAAAGCTGCAAAGAAGGGCTATCTGCCGCTTACGAATCCAGTCTTTGAACGCCTGATTCAGTTCATTCGAACTGCCCTCCACTCCGACCAAAACAATGAATAGTCAACTCCTATGGCAAAGCTAAAGCCTTGGTATCAGGTAGTCACTCCTCGCGAAGATCTGCGTGATGGACGCCCTTTGGATGCATCCGAGTTTGCCGTGCATCTGGATCACATCCGTACGGGGCGGGAAAATGTATCGAAAGATTACACGGATCCCGCTCGGTTCTTTGACAGGACCTTTCTGACGGGAAGTTTGCTGGATCTGTCTGCCCAAGTCGCCCGACGACTTAATGGCATCCAGGTCGAAACGTCTGCCGTGTTCAATATGGCAACGCAGTTTGGTGGTGGGAAAACGCACGCTCTGACCACGCTTTACCATTTGGCACGTGGGGGTGATGCTGCCAAGAACTGGAAAGGCGTAGATTCGATTCTGCGGAAGGCGGACGTGACTTCTTTGCCGCCAGCAGATGTCGCCGTGTTTGTCGGAACTGAGTTTGATGCTCTCACAGGTCGCAGCGGCGATGATGAGCCGACTCGCCTGACGCCGTGGGGTGAAATCGCCTGGCAATTGGGTCGCACGCGGGAAGAGAAAGAACGCCTGTTTGCGGCCGTTGCTCAGCACGACGAGCAGCGAGTGGCTCCGGCGGGTGATGTCATTCGCAAGATGCTGCCTCCTGGCCCGATCCTGATTCTGATGGACGAACTGATGAACTACGTCAGCATTGGCCGCAAGATCGGTATGCGGGACCAGTTCTTCAACTTCCTCCAGAACCTTTGCGAAGAAATTCGAGCACGCAATAACGCCGTCTTGTGCGTTTCGATTCCGCGTTCTGATCTGGAAATGAATCCAGACGATCAGCGAGATCACGATTCCATCAAGAAGCTGTGCGACCGAGTCGGCAAAGCCATCCTGATGTCAGCTGACAAAGAGATGTCAGAGATCATTCGCCGTCGCCTTTTCGAATGGTCCGGTTTTGACACGGATTCGAAGGCGACTGTCGCGGCATACGCTGAATGGGCCAGCGAGCATTCTTCGGAACTTGCGGGCGTGGATCGCGATTCAGCCCTTGAACAGTTCAAGGCGTCGTATCCATTCCACCCGTCTGTGATTTCGGTGTTCGAACGGAAGTGGCAGAGTCTGCCTCGATTTCAGAGGACTCGCGGCATCCTGAGACTGCTCGCCCTGTGGGTGTCGCACAATTTCAAAGAAGACCATCGAAAGGATTCTCGCGAACCATTGATCACACTGGGTTCCGCTCCATTGGAGAACGCGCAATTCCGGGCGGCCATTTTTGAGCAGCTCGGTGCAAGCGAACTGGAGATTCCGGTCACGACGGATATCGCGGGGAAGTCCGGCCAGTCACACAGCCTGAAGCTGGACAAAGAATCCACTGAGGCGATCAGCAAGGCGCAAATGCATCGCAAGGTTGCAACGGCGATTTTCTTTGAATCCAATGGCGGACAAAGTCAGAGCCGCGCTGAAGCGTCCGTTGCGGAAATCAAGACCGGGGTGTGCGGACCGGAATTCAATACGGCGGACATTGACACCGTTCTGGAGGGACTTGCCAGCACATGTTTCTATCTTCAATGGGAACGGAATCGGTATCGCTTTGGG
>JAYUVA010000720.1:0-7963 GCA_043754375.1 Candidatus Kuenenia sp.
CCTTATTCCTCACCGCCCGAGCCGAAAGCACTCAAAAACTCGTCAGCCTCCTCATCGAAAATCTTCTCAGAAATACAATACTCTTAACGTTTGCTGAACAGATGGACGCGGATGAACACAGATTGATTGTTGATTTCTATCTGTGTCAATTTGTGTTCATCTGTGGTTGCTGCCACAGGTTTCGTTCTGAGTCGTGAATGGTTACGAGTTTTTGTGTCTCTCGTGCCTTTTCGTGGCTGGAAAACAACACCTCCTGTCGGGCTGTCAGATTCCAGAATGGTGAGGTCGCATGGCCGTTCAACGGAAGTCTGATACTGGATCCCGTGTGGCATTCTCGCTCATAATTGCAGGGCGGATTCCCAACAACTCAGCGGGCCATTGTTAAAATTGGGGTTGCGATTCATCAGCCGCTGGGCGCTGGCCCAATGGTTTATACTTCGCGCGGCCAGAACTGAGGCTTTGAGCAGGAACTCGTTTACCCCCGAGCCGGAGGTTTTGAAGTTGCGGTTTTTCAGAGCTGAAGGCTCGACAGGATGTAGCCAGTGGCGCGAGACACTGGTCCGCGTGAATTCAAGTCAATCATCCCTGCAGGGGCGAAATGAGCCAATTCTTGTCGGCCCTGCAGGCAACGCCGTGAAGGATTATTTGTAGAGAAATCGTGTGATTCAACCCGTTGGGGTTCAGTGTGCCAGGAAACGACGTAGTCCTTCAATACTCGCGAATTTGGCTGAGAAAATTCTTCATGGCGTTGCCTGACATAGGACGAAGGACGAGTGGCGTGAACTGTCAGGCATGGATTGATGGATGTCGTCGGAGTCGTGAGACTTCTCGACAGAACTCTGTTGAGTCCGGCTATTCTCCAAATCATCTGTGAGGATGCACTCCGGTAACGATGCTATTCCAGAACACCATCATTCCATATGCTGTGAAGCGTGCATACAACGTGACAATTCTCACAGCCACTGTCGTGAGTGGTGGATTCAGTGGCACGGCTGTGTTTAAAGCAACAACCATCGACGGACGTGAACTGGCAATTCGCCGGACTTCGAAGTCAGTCGCCTTGCCACCGGAACGCATGCGGCGACTCCACGGGCTGTTGCACCATATTTCTCAGTCTGGCTGCCAATTCATTCCTGTGCCATTGATGCCAGCCAAGGCGACGACGCAGGTCCGTAGTGTCGAGAATGGGCCAGTCGTGCCGTGGGTGCAGGTCGATGACAGCATCTGGCAGATCGAACCGTGGATGCCCGGTTCTTCGCTGGCAGGACATGAGTTGACAACCCCTCATCTGAGATCCACGTTGAGCGCTCTGCATCAATTCCATCAACGGGCAGCTGAAGCCGTGCGGGTCGTCGGATCGGATGACTGGTTTCTAAACGCTACCGAACCGTCACCGGCTGTTTTGCGACGGCTGAGTATTGTTGACGAGCTACAGGCCGGACTCTTGAAGAAGTTGCAGCATCGATTACGCGAAGATCCTGATGAGCGATTTCGATGTCTCGCCATTCGCGTGTGTGAGGCACTGACGACGTGGTTACCGTGGTTAAAGAGAGAATTGACAGCACTGGCAATGATCGCGTTTCCCGTGCAGCCCGTGCTGCGGGATATCTGGCGAGCGCATGTGCTGTTCACAGATTGCGAAGTCACGGGACTCATCGATCTGAGCGCCGCCGCGTCGGATCATGTGACGGTCGATCTGGCGCGGCTCTTTCGGAGTTGGTTTGGTTCGGATATTTCACGCATCCAGGACGCCGCGAAAGAATATCGGTCGCTGCGAATCCTGAGCGGCCCGGAGCAACGGCTGTTGCAGGCACTGGACGCATCGACGGTGCTGTTGAGTCCCGTCACATGGCTGCGACGGCGGATGGAGTCCGGCGATGCTTCGAATTGCCCGGATGACGTCATCGCACGACTCACCGAGTTGACAGACGTCGTCAGAAGTTTCAGGCCGCTGTACCTCGACACATGAACTTGGCAAATCACGGGATGGCGAGGCTCGTGCCATGGTGCAGTCGCCGATTTCGGTAGGTCCTGCTTGCCGAGCAGGACTTCGCGGCCACGCCGCGACCAGTCGCGGTTGAATGGACGGCCACGCCGCGACGTGGAGCGGATGTGAGCGACATTGTGTGAGTAATCATCGGAGCGATGTAAAGTGTCAGTGGTTTTCAGCACGCCATGTCTTTGTGCTGAGTACCTCGCCGTCAGCGTCCGACGTGACGGTTGTCTTCCACTGCAGCACACCGCATGGGATCTGATCGCAGTACATCACGTCGCAACGATGCCAGCACTTGCCAAACTGCGGATCATCGACGAGTGCGCGCGCGGCACCGCGTTCGACTTTCCACGCTTTCGTGGGATCGGCTGCAGACGGAACCCAGGTTGTTCCTGCCGCGTTGTAGCCGCTCCAGGAGTTTTCCGGAGCCGGAAGCCAGTCCATGGAGATCCCGGCACGGTCTTTCCTGACCAAAACCTCCACACCAAAAATCTCTGATAGTTTCGCGGAAATGAATGATTGCTGCGGTTGATGATCGCTTTGCCCGATCGCTGAGTCCGTAAGTGCTCCGGCATAATTCTGGAGCACTGTTCTCTGACCGCCAACTTCCAGTTCGATGGTCATCACAAGGTTGGACGGATTGCGTTTGACTCCACGCATGCCTGCGGTCGAGGGACCTTCAGCAGTCGTAACGATCAACCGTTCGTTGTCGCCGCTGCGCCAAACCATCGTCACGCCGACCTTGTCCGGCCAAGTGTCAAAGAGAGACGTTCTCGGCGGATCAAACGGCCTGGTGGATGTGCGATAGTGAATCCATCCGGCAGCCGTCATCTGTTCGTACAGCCACGACGGACGCCATGGACGATGCAGAGACCAGGAGACGGACGTGATTGAAACCAGCAGTAAAAGGCCAGCGATAACTTGCGTCGTGCGCGTCGTCAATCGCTCGGCAACCGGCACGATCGCCAGCCACCAGAACGGCGACAGCCACAGCATCCAACGCAGGCCGACCGAGTTTCCGCCGTAGTTGTAGTTCTGCGTCCGCGTCAGATAGAAGCCGAGCGTGATGATGCTGACAGCCGCACCAGTGAGGATGATCCACGCTCGGACAGCACTTGCACTCAGACGCAGCGTCATGAACCAGCCACCGACAGAAAGTAACAGCACTGGTGTCAGTGACAACAATCCGTGATGGCCCAGCACACAGTGAAACAGATAGACGAGCGGCGATTCCTGATTGGCATCCAGATCTCGTGGATTTGTCCAGTAACTGGGGATGCCGTTGTGTTCATAAACGTATGTATTTGAGCCGTACGTCGCGTAAAATGGTTTCACGCCACCGGTCGCCATCCAGTTCGTGATAAAGAAGGCCGCGAGCGGAATGACAGCGGCCGGAATGTAGCGCGTCAGTGTTCGGCGGCGATCGACCATCATCGCGAGGCCAAACGACAGAACTCCCGGCAACGCAGCCGGCAGTTCAAAGCAACACGTCAGTGAAGCAAAGAATCCAAGGGCCACAAAAAGTCGGCCCTCGACTGCAGTGTTTGCAGTCATCGATGCGGCACGCTGTCGGCTCGTCAGAATTTCCACTGCGGCTGTGATCGCAAACATCGCGGCGGCGGCAGCCGGTGTGTGATTGTTGAGTGTCGAAAGATACGGATTCAGCATCGAGCCGAATCCGGCAACTGCCACGACAAACATTCTCACCGGCAAAGATGCATCCAGCAGCATCAGGCAGCGACACAACGACCGCAACAAAAACCAGAATGGCAATCCATTGATGATGAGCAACAGCAACCGCGTCACCAGTGCCGTATCGTTGAACAATCCATAACCCAGCGTCCAGCGTTCCGCCGCATAAAACCCGGCCACGATGACCGACAACAGTGGAGGCTTGGACGAGTAAAAGTGCCACGGTTCAGTCTCACCGGATCGATGACGCACTTTATCAATCGTTGACCACCGCGTGTAAGAATCGACTTCGTCGATCTGAAACGTGCCGCGTTCGACAAGTGACCACACTGTGGCCCAGCGAGATCTGTCATTGGCGCTTTGCAGCGGTTCCGCCTGCAGAATCGCTCCGAAAATCAGGGCGGTTGCAGCCAGAATCAAAATGTGCTCTGCGGCCGACAGCGATCGTATTGCCGTCGGGTCACTTTCTGTCGTAGCCGATTTTGTCATCAGGGTTCAGATTCTGCAGTCGGTTAGTCACTGAAGCGGAGAATACTCAGGAAGTGTGCCGTGTTCCGACACAGTCCTCAAGTGTCCCCGGTACATGTCAACTCCGCGCGGTCGGAAATGAGTCTGGTGAGCGGAGCGGTTAGAGCCTGATGGCGCACGATTTGATCGCCATTCGTATCAGCCGCAGTGCGCTGGCACCCGGTTTTCCACGTAACTGTGAGTAAACCGGACGCTAGCAGTCTGTTGATTTAGTGATGCAAGTAGGGTGTGTGCAGCGCTAGCGAAACACACCAGTCCGTCACGCTTTCCCAAAGTGGTGCGTTGCGCTATCGCTGCACGCACCCTACGATTAAATCAACAGCTCGCTAGCGTCTCCCGGACGTGTCGCTCTCCGGAAGCTCGAAAATGTGGCGGTCGTGGCCGCGTGAGGTATCAACGAACCTGCGCGGTCCTTGAACATCGATCTACAGCCGATTCACGCTCAAAAAATGCCGACGACTACCGATTCTGTCCTCGCTTCAGCGGCAAACCGGCGTGAATTCCTGTATCCTGAGGGCGTGCGGACCGCACGGCGACAAACGTTGATCAGGCAGGACCATGGAATTTCATTTGATGCCAATGCACCAACCACTCGTGATTATTGTGTTGCTTGCTGGACTGTTGCAGCCACGCTTTGCACTTGCCACGGTCACGTCACAGGAGGACGATGCGGGAGCACTCGGTGCGGAAGTGTCCGCATTGAGCGGACAGGGTTTGGACGAAGATACGATTCGACGATTGATCACCATTGACCAGGCACTTGCAAAAGTGCAGGTCGTCAACGTCGCGGCGGATCAGGAGCGTGTTTTGATGGCTCTGGCAACGTCACAGGTTGCCGGGGCGCTGGAACATGTTCGGTCTGTGTTTGAAAATGCCCCCGAACGACGTGGTTCGGCGGCCAGGGCGCTGGCCGCTGCCACGACGCTCCGGCCCACCGACCTGCAGGACTGGCGCTATATGGTGCGCTCCCTTTCCGTCGTGCGGGGCAACGAAGCTGTCGATGTTTTGAATGCACTGCAGCGATTTCGCACTCGTGCAAATAAAGGGAATTGGGTGCGGCAGGTCATCCTGATCGGCCTGCAGCTTCCGGCGGATCAACAAGCAGCCGCAACCGGTCTGCTGCGGAACTGGACCGGCCTGCCACTCAGGAAACCTGAAGCCAGCGAATGGACACTCGAAAAGTATCAACAGTGGTTTTCCAAAGAATACCCTGACCAACCTGAAGCCGTCCTGCCCGTCGATCCGGCAGGACGAAAGTGGACGATGGCAAATCTTGAACCCGCTCTTGAGGATTTCAGGATTTCGGAGACTCTCGTGCAACAGGGGGAGCGTGTTTATCAAAAGGCTGGCTGTCAGAAATGTCATCGCCGCAGCACCGTGGGTGAAGCTCTGGGACCTGATCTGACGACACTCGGGTGGCGCCGTCAGCGTCGTGAGATCCTGCATGCGACATTGTATCCGTCACATGAACTCAATGAGGAATATCCCACGGTGACCATCGTGCTGAAGAGCGGCAAATCGCTCACCGGCATGATGTCAGCCAGTTCCGCTGATGCCCTGGCAATCGTGTCAGGTACCGGCGTCCGTGAAGAATTCTCACGTACAGACGTCGATACGATTGTGAATCAGAAAACTTCAAATATGCCCGAAGGTTTACTCGAGCCACTCAACCAGGAAGAGATCATTTCTCTCATCGCGTTGTTGTCGTCGGTGGATGGCATCTCCCGACCGCATACGGATGAAGGTCCGTAATTCGTGACGACCCGGCCGTTCGTCGGATGGGGTTCTTAACATTCTTTTCGTGTCCGGGTAAGATGCGGGTGACAACACCCGCATGTTCGACATATATAACTCCTTCGTTCAAGCTGAACACACTCAAGGCGCGACGAACTTGTTTTTTATCCAATTCATCCTTGCGGTTTCTCTTGCGGGGCAACAGTCTGCGAATCCGCTCGACGACACCATTGATTTTGAGACTCAGGTCCGCCCGTTGCTGGTGGAACATTGCACGAAGTGTCATGGTGCGCCGTTGCAGAAAAGCGGTCTGCGGCTGGATGCGAAGCACGCGGCTTTCAAAGGAAGTGACAACGGGCCGGTGATTGTTCCCGGCAACGCCGATGCGAGCGAACTGTTTCGACGAATTACCACCGACGTCGCGGACGAACGCATGCCTTCGGAAGGTCAGTCACTCAACGCCAACGAAATCAAGTCGCTCAACGCTGATCTGCCGTATGATCAATTTCTGCGTGATCAGATCGCGGGCGACGTATTACGTCCCGACGATCCCGCTGCTGTCGCCGCCACGGGATTCCTGGCTGCGGGTCCATGGGACTTTGTCGGACAGGCCGAAACACCACGTCCGGTATTGAAGCGACTGTCGCAGGCTGATGATCTCGACGACATGGTCACGCCGGGAACGGTTTCGTGCGTCCGACTGCCTGCCTCGCTGGGGACAACCGATATCAACGATGCACAGCGACGCATTGCCTCGATCAAGTCCGCCGGACTGGCCAGGTTTTGCCGCGCTCTACTGAACGCCAATGAGTTCGTTTATGTGGATTGATACGAAAGTCTCTGATCGATGACGATTGAATTCAATGCAGAATGCCAGTCCGCCGCAAGACTGCTGGTGAAACTGTCGCTGGTGGAGGATCTGCGGGATATTGGCGATCTCACATGCCTTTCGACGATTCCGGCAGATCTCACTGCGACCGTGAACATCGTGTCGCGTCAGTGCGGAGTCGCGTGCGGACTCGCAGTGTTGCCGATTGTGTTTTCCGAGCTTATTGCACCCGTGACGATCGATTATCAAATCCACGACGGCGATGCAATGCCTGAGCGGACTTTGATTGCATCGATTACAGGTCCTGTGCAGGCGCTGTTGACCGGCGAACGCACGGTGCTCAACTTCATGACGCTGCTCAGCGGAATCGCATCACGCACAGCTCAGTTTGTGGCAGAAGTGCAGCACACGAAGGCCGTCATACTGGATACTCGCAAAACGTTTCCCGGTTATCGCCTGCTGCAAAAATACGCAGTCCGTTGCGGAGGCGGGACAAATCACCGGATGGGCTTGTACGACGGAATTCTCATCAAAGACAACCACATTGCCGCTCGCGGCGATTCGACTTGTGCGGCGGCCGTCGCTGCCGCTCGCCGCTACGCAATTGCGCACCATGTGAATCCCACAATTGAAATTGAAGTCGATTCTCTGAGACAGCTGCAGAATGCTTTGCAGGAGTCACCTGAAATTGTTTTGCTCGACAACATGTCTCCGGCGATGCTGAAACAGGCGGTCGAAATCCGGGACGCATCGGCGTCCAGTTCGACGCTGCTCGAAGCGTCCGGTGGTGTGACGCTCCAGACGGTCCGCGCGATCGCGGAAAGCGGGGTGAACCGCATCAGCATCGGAAGCCTCACACATTCGTCACCCGCACTGGACATCGGATTTGACTGGCCGTGGTGAACCAGACCTGTCGGTGGGTATTTCGAAATTCCGATCGATAACGCCTCAAGAAAGCGCAAAAGGTAAAGCGCAAAAGGGGTAAAGCGCAAAAGGGGACATTGTACTTTAACACGATAAGTAGAATGTCCTCTTTTGCGATTCACGAGAGTGCATTTCGGGAATAGTTGCGCGGCGTGTGGAGTTAGACTGAACTTGAACGGCCATTCAAATAAGGATCCGCAGCGGAACCCAGTATTTTTCAATGAAAAGTCGTCACGAGTCCTTGAAAAGAAAATGCGGTCTCT
>JAYUVA010000721.1:0-2553 GCA_043754375.1 Candidatus Kuenenia sp.
GGCGACGTGAACTTCCGGGTCGTCCGTCACTGTGCGAATGTCGTTCGACATGGGAATACTGCCAAAATCGACCTCCCGCTGCTTCGCCACGTTTTTTACGACCACGCGTTGAAGTTGAATAGAACGCCCCGTCCGCTGCCGCAGCGATTCCGTCGATGACTGCAGGATTTTCACCACTCCCGTCCCTACGGTGCCGCAGCCGATCAGGGCAATGTTCAGATACGGGCATTGGGTCATTGGCAATCCTTAGGGGCAAATTCAGTTCCGCCGTTAACAATTGCGGTGGAATACGGTTTCCAGGTGGCAAAAATATGAAACGAACAATGGGACTGATCGAAACGATATTCAATCCAACAGTTGAGCTGACTCGCAACGCCCTTATACTGTGATCCATCGGGCAATTGTTGGGAACGAACGCCCGTTTTTTCCTGTGTTTCAAACTATGACAACGCTGCAACACAATTCTTTGACACAACAACTCCAGATCGGTGCGGTCAGCTATCTGAACTCACGTCCACTCATTGAGGGACTTGAGGATTTGCTGCCGTCCGCGAATCTGGTGCTCGATTATCCAAGTCGTCTCGCCGATTCGTTGGCTGACAGCAGTTTGGACGTGGCTTTGATTCCATCGGTGGAGTACTTTCGCCGTCCCGGTTACGAAGTCGTTTCGGATGCTTGTGTTGCCGCGCGGGGCGAAGTGCTCAGCGTCAAACTTTACTGTCGCGTTCATCCAGGCAACATTCGCCGCCTGGCCCTGGACGAAGGGTCTCGCACGAGTGCGGCATTGACGAAAGTCATCCTGGCCGATCGCTACGGCGTGATTCCGAAGACTGAACCGCTGAAAATGGAATCGACAACGCGGGACAGTACGGCAGATGCCGTGCTGCTCATCGGTGACCGCGCAATGCATGATCCGGACGAATCGTTTGTGGAAGTCATGGACCTTGGAAAGGTCTGGTATGACTGGACTGGTCTGCCCTTCGTGTTTGCGATGTGGGTGGCTCGACAGGAAGCGAATACTGATGGAATCGACGACATCCTGTCACACGCGCGCGATCTGGGACTTGAACGGATCGCAGAAATCGCTGCCGAAGAAGCTCCTCGACTGGGCCTGACGCAATCCGTCGCCTACAACTATCTCACGAAAAACCTGCACTATCGCATGACGTCCGCCGAACGCAGTGGACTAAAATTGTTCTGCGAACTGGCCGCTCAACACAACCTGGTGAAACCTGATGTCGATATTGTGTTCCGAGATTTCGTCACTGCTTGATAAAGCCGTGGCCGGTGACCGACTGACTCCCGAAGAAGGTCTTGCGCTCCTGCAGTCACACGATTTGGCGGCCATCGGAGCTGCCGCAAACGCCGTCACGATGCGTCTGCATCCTGAACCGTTTCGCACCTACAACATCGATCGCAACATCAATTACACGAATGCGTGCACCGCAGTCTGTGACTTCTGTGCGTTCTACCGTCCGCCCGATCATGCGGAAGTTTACGTACTGCCGATCGAAACGCTGCTGAAGAAGATTGAAGAAACTGTGGAACTTGGCGGCGACCAGATTCTGCTGCAAGGTGGACTGCATCCCAGGCTGCCGCTCGAATGGTACGAAGAGACTCTGCGGACGCTGCGAACACATTTTCCGCAGATCAATATTCATGGATTCAGTCCGCCTGAGATTCATCACTTCACGAAGATCAGCAAACTGCCGCTGAAGACTGTGCTCGAACGACTGAAGGCTGCTGGCCTGGGAAGTCTGCCGGGCGGTGGCGGTGAGATCCTTGTCGATCGAGTCCGCAAAGAGATCACTCGAGGCAAAGTGCTCACCGAAGACTGGCTCAACGTCATGCGTGTCTGGCATGAACTGGGCGGACGGTCAACGGCGACGATGATGTTCGGTCATATCGAAACGCTGGCCGAGCGCATTGAGCATCTGGAACGAGTTCGGCAGTTGCAGGACGAAACCCGTGGTTTCACCGCATTCATCTGCTGGACGTTTCAGCCCGATCACACCGACATGGCCCACATTCCGCCAGCCGGAGCGTTCGAATACCTGAAGACGCAGGCCGTCAGTCGGCTGTATCTGGACAACGTTCCCAATATCCAGTCGTCGTGGGTGACGCAGGGCGAAAAAGTCGGCCAGATGGCGCTGCTCTTTGGCGCGAATGACATGGGAAGTCTGATGATCGAAGAGAACGTGGTGTCTCAGGCTGGGACCGTGCACCATCTGACGGTGGACGGGATTCGCCGTTGTATTGAGAACGTTGGTTACATTCCCCGGCAGCGAAACGTGTTTTACGATTACATCGATCAGGCCGCTGAATACCTTCCACAGCAGCTCGTGCCGGTTCTGCCGATCCTGCAGTCGTAAACATTCGTGACGTGCGCGACACCATCGCCCACCGCCCGCCAAATGTGGTAGGCTGACGGAGTGCGATGCTGACAAACGATTCGACCGTACGATGGACATTCATGTCCGTCGGCTGATTGAGAGTCTGTAGGCCGGTCCAAGCGCAGCGCCGTTCCGGCAATTGGCAGACACCTGCCGGAAC
>JAYUVA010000722.1:0-4177 GCA_043754375.1 Candidatus Kuenenia sp.
TCATGCAGTGCCGGTAACCGCACGCCGTATTCGGATTCCAGTTGCTCCAGTTCTTCCACAAACGAATTGGCAATGCCGCGTGATTCGTCATCGACGAAGACTTCCACACCAGCCGCAAGTTCCAGATCGCCACTGCGAACCATCGATTCGTGCGCCACCTGCCACGGGATGGTGTTCCATTCGAAACGATCGTACAGCGCTTCCAGTCGCAGAAAGTCGAGCAGACAATAGAGCCGATTGCCGTAGTCTGAATGAGTTGTCGTCGTATTGTATTCCAGAAAGCGATCGAAATTATCGACGACGCATTCGTACACGAACTCAGCCATTTCGGCTGCGTCTTCGCGATCCATCTCACCGGATTCGAAATCTTCGAGCAGTGGCACGGTCTGAGTCAGAGCCACCGTTTCCTGCAGTTCATCGAACATAGATTCTGCACCGTGATGCAGGATGGCTCGTGCATTACCCAGCGTCAACATGCGTGTGTGAAACAGATCATCGCCGTACTTCTCAATGAACTCCTTCACCTCGGCAGCAAATTCATCATCATGCAGATCCTCAACAATCGAAAGCCGCATGGAACCACTGTGCCGGGTCCACAGGTCGGAATACGAATCCAGCAGCTTCTGAATGCGTTTCAGCAGGGTTTGCACGCGGCGCGGGGCTTCCGTCTTCCAGCGCCCTGCGGACTGCAGAATACACTCGACAGAACTGCTTAACCCGATTCGAAACAGTCGATCGAATTCTGTCACGGCCTGACCCGAAGGTCGCAGCGTACGTTCCATCTGCAGCGCCGTCTGAAGCAGCTCAAACGTCTCTTCCAGCATCCCCAGGCGCGGCAACTGACTGAGCAGCACGCGGATGACCGACTGCAGCATTCTGGCTTTCAGAATGGCTGCCGGCTGACCACCGTTTTCGAACGGCACGTACAACAGCGGACGACGTCTGAGCTCCTTGCACAGTGCCGGGAAACATCTCTGCGCCACATTCACATCCTGCGCAAACACGGCCGTAAACATGCGGGACAACTGACGATCCAGCGACGAATCCTTGTCTTTTTCGCCAACTGATTCGTCGGCGATGATGGCACCTATCAGGCGCTCCGCCATCAGAAACTCAACCGTGGTTGACAAAGCGTTCTGCATCAGCAGCAGACGGCACTGCATCTGAATATCATATTCAATATTTCCTTCCAGGCCCGAACCGTGTACGGCAATTTCGTAGTCGCGGACTTCCCGGACAAGTTCGCTGAGCCCATGCAGTCTGCCGCGAATCGAGGCCAGCCACTCGCGCAGATGTTCTTTCTGATCTTCGCGCGCGGCATCTGTCGTGGTTGCGGAAGCGGCCGTTGCAGCGGAACGAGAAACCCACACGGCTGCGATACCCCACAGCGATCCGACCGTATGCAGAAACTTCAGCCGCGGTTCAATCTGACGGTAGAGGATTTCGAATTCCGTCGTTCCTGGCCCGGCCGCGCTGTCCATGGTATCGGACGCATTGCCATCATCGGTGGAATCATTGTATGTCACATTCTCCCACGCCGCTTCGAACAGATTGTCTGCAGACTCATCAGCATCGAACAAGTGCTCCAGATCCAGATCATCGCGTTCCTCTTTGCCGCCCTTCCGTTTTTTCCTGTTGAGTTCCGCGAATTCTCCCAGACTTGGAATTTCCCAGCACACTCCGGCATTCGCTTCCATGAACGCAAACAGGCGTCGCAGGTTGTTCCAGCGCTTGTCAGGTTCCGGCTGATCGCAAATGCACTGCAACAGGCGATGCAACAGGCGATGAATGGAATGGGGGCCGGTCTCCAGCGGGACCGTTTCAGCGCGGCTGAGCCACTGCATCAGAAGTCCCATCGCGGCCACATGATCCTTGCGATCCAGCAACGCTGCGACAACCTGAGCGAAACTGCTGGTCGCGTCAAAGTCTTCGACATGTTGCCGCCAGAACGAAATATCGCCAGCCGATTCTCCGGCGGTGCGCCATTCCGCAAGGACACGCGCCACCTGAGTCGCTGCTTCGACGGATTTCATGCCTTCGACATGAGTCAGATCATTCACGGTTGTGGTTGCATAGCGATCCCATTGATCGGCAAGTTCGCGGAAATCCTTCAACACGGAACCATGCAGATCCTTTTTCCCGGACGCCGCCGCTTCACTCATCGCTAACGTGCAGGCATCGAAAATCTGACCCATGATGTCGAGTAAAACTTCAACGCGGGAATCCGGAATTGAATCTTCGCGCGTAAAGAACAGCGGGAACAATCCCTGAAAGCCAAGGATATTCCACGGGTCCACCAGACCGCCACATTCGATGCCTCGATGCAGCAGATCAATGACCTCCGTGATCAACCGCTGCGATGTTTCCAGTTCTCCGTTGCGAACAAGCCGAGGCACCATCACGAGGCGTGACTGAATCTCTGATTCAAACCGCGCACTCAGACATGGAATGACGGACGCTTCTTCGCAGCTGGCTTCTTCAAACCCCATTCGCGCGAACATCCACGACAGGTGGCGATGCTGAACCTGATCCGCACCGTACTTGGACAGGTACATGTTGAGTTCATGCCGCACATGACCGAACGGCTGACGTGATTCATTCGCCAGTCGTTTCAACCGCTTCGCCCGTTCGCCCTTCGCTGTGTCCAGCAGACGCTGATAAAAGTTGTCTCGCTGGCGCGCGACAATCGGCAGCAGCGATGTCAACGAAACGCTGGAATCATACGTTTGCGGACCCGAACCACTGATCGCCGACGCCATCAGAATCGTCCCCGCCAGAACAGCTGATGCATCGAACAACCGCTCCGGATCGGCCTTCTTTTTGTCCCGATGAATCCAGTCAATGAGTGAATCGATAATCAATCGGCGCACAATGAACCGGCGATAAAATCCCTTCGTATCGATCTCATCCGGATCCCACTCTCCGAACACATAATTCGTGCGTTTGTTGACAGGATGCAGATGATCGTGCGACCGCATGTCGAGACTCAACTCCGCCATCCGATCAATCGAAAAGTGTGACGTGCCGACCAGGTCGTCAGGCAGATCCCGCATGAAGGCAATCGTCGATTCGATGAGTTGCTCATAGGGCCCGACAGCCGCGCCGACATCGCTGAAGTACAGCGGCAGAGGGCAGAAGCGTTCACTGGAATAGATTTCAGACCGGCGACCATTTTCCAATACCGCCACAGGTCGATATCCGACGAAGTGATTGAGCTGTTTCAATGCGGAGGCCATGATCGGATCGGACTTGCCATGACCGTATTCCGCTCTTGCGGCCAGTGTCGCTTCAAACATGCGAGCCAGCAGCAGCGGAGCGTAATGGTCGGCCTCGGTCAGATGACTCAATAAATCGGCGTGATGTCTGCCGTACGCGGGCAGCAGTTCATCGAGCGTCAGACGGATGATCGCTTCCGCCTGAGCCGGATCTGCACAGGCGGCATCGCCGGATTTGGAAAGCCGCTGCAGTTCTGCCAGCAGAAAATCGCGCAGCGCGACCGGTGACGTCGCCCGCTGCTGATCTCGGAAAAGATCATTCAGGGTTCCTCGGAATCGCGCGCTGGAAGCTCCCTGAGAGAAATTCAGGTATCCCAGCAGATCTCTCAACGCATCGGCATCGACTGAAGCAACGTCGTCGGGAAACTTCTTAGCAGATTTTTTTTTGTTGGTCACGCGGCAGATATTCTGTCAGAACAATTCCTGGACAGGACCTGCCGATTCACGGAATCGGCAGCCCCTGCATGTGGCACCAGTGTCAGGGGAGTGAAGCACGGATCTAAAATTACAGGAGGAATTATCGGGCGTACTCAACATTTCGAGTTTCCCGCAAAACGGTGACCCTGATTTCCCCCGGATACGTCAAAGTCTGCTCAATCGCACCCGCAATATCACGACTCATCCTTGCTGCCTGACGATCATTGACGCGAGAGGAATCCACAATGATGCGAATCTCCCGACCGGCCTGAACGGCAAACGCATGATCGACGCCGGGGAAACCGCATGCAAGGGCTTCGAGTTCTTCGAGGCGGCGAACATATTTTTCAAGGGTCTCCCGCCGTGCACCGGGGCGCGCTGCTGACACGGCATCTGCCGCAGCGACCAGTACCGTGTAGATGTACTCCGGACGGATATCATCATGGTGCCCGGCGGCAGAGTGGACGACTTCCGGGCCCTCGCCG
>JAYUVA010000723.1:0-3424 GCA_043754375.1 Candidatus Kuenenia sp.
TTCAGGTCAAAACGATGATCCAGAAAGTGCTTCGTTAAAGCGTCCAGGAGTTCAGGATTCGATGGCGGATTTGTGACGCGCATGTCGTCTTCGGGATCAACAATGCCGCGACCAAAGAAATGCTTCCAATAGCGATTGACCAGTGCCTTTGCGAAATACGGATTTTCGGGAGCCGCCATCCAGTCGACCAGATACAGCCGGGCGTCTTCGTAAGGCGAAATGTCGAGCGGTTCACTCCCGAGACCCGTTGGTTTTACATCCAGCTGGCTGCGCGGATTCTTCGCCGATGGAGCATTCGTCTTCAGATACACCATGTCCGGCTGGTTTACATTCTGATTGAATTTGCTGTTCTTCAGCCCGACCTGAGAGAAGAATGCTTCAAAGCCGTAATAGTCCTGCTGGCTCCAGCGTTCGAACGGATGATGATGACACTTCGCACACGCCATCCTCATGCCCAGAAACAACTGAGCCACGTCTTCCATCTGCGCCGTCGATGATTTGACCTCGCGATACCATGCTACCGGGGGATGCGTCTCCGGATCGCCGGTTGCCGTCAGGATGCTCCGCACGAACTGATCGTAGGGCATGTTTTCACGAAACGCGCGTCGAATCCACGCATGAAATTTGTACGTATAAGGAATGTCGGTGCCAGTGCGTCGCTTGTTACGGAGCACCGTGGCCCATTTGTTGGCGAAATAGTCGGCATAGCCGGGGCTGTCTACCAGCCGGTCGACCAGGCGATCTCGTTTCGCAGGATCGGTATCTGCCAGAAACAGTTCGACTTCAGCGACCGTCGGTAATCGTCCCGCAATGTCGATGGAAACCCGACGAACAAATGTCGCATCGTCACACAATGCCGAGGGAGGAATGCCAAGCTGTCGGTGTTTCGCAAACACGAGGTGGTCGATGAATGTTTTCTCTGGCGGAGTTTCCAGCACGGGAATTCCCTGCGGAATGATGGCTCGAAAAACACCCACGCTGCCCTGGAATCGCACCATGATGGCCACTTCGCCCGGCACGTCTTCGATTGTAATTCGTCCCGCGGCATTGGCCAGGGCCATTTCTGAATGGTTGGCTTCGTACGAGGCAAGGCGAGTCACATCGCGCGTCGAGCCGTCGCTGTAGTGAGCGATCACGGCCAGTTGCTGTTTCGATTTGAAATTCATCTCACGGACAGCAGGAATGGACTCGATGCGTTCCAGTGTCGGATCCGTTTCGGCTCCGTACGGCATCCCCTGGCGAATCCACCGCGCGATGAGTTCCCATTCGTACGATCCGGGCGACATGCGTTGTCCCCCGCCGTGAGGAAGTATGTTGCCAGGCTTCTGCAACAACAGACTGAAGTCCGGATCCGCCGGAAAAACGCGACGACCGCGGTCTTCGTACACGAGATATTCGTAATCTTCCTTCGGATAGAATCCCAGCAACGAGAGCTTAAAACCGTTCTGTCCGTCCGCCTTGCCATGACATCCGCCAGCATTGCAACCAAGCTTTGTGAAGATCGGTACGATTTCGTTTTCGAAATTCACCGGCAATTCCTCGGTACAACGCGATGTACTGACCATAAGGGTGGCCAACTGCCCCGACGCTGCTTTCGCAGTGATCGTCGCCGTCCCGTCGGCTGTCGGTACAACCAAGCCTTCCGCATCGACATTCAACACAGCCGGAACATCAACGGCATACGTCACTTCATGCGTCAAATCATGGCGCTGGCCGCTGGAGTAGACTCCTGTGACGATCAGCTGCTTTCGAGCGTTCTGCCCGATCATCATCGTCGATCCGGCGGCTTCGAATTCGACACGGACCAGATCACCCATTGGCCCGAGCCCCGGCCGTTGCTGCGCCATCGACTCAGGACTTATTGTAATCAGGAAACACAACGTGAAAAGATTCGCCACATTGGTGAGGCGATAAGCCACAGAATGTCGCGGTTGATCCATCATGCCAAAATTCCCATCGCAGGATGTGAGAACAGAAGTTCAGCATTGTGATGGAGTTGGCAGGGACAAGCAAGACTTTGAAAGAAATAGTCCGCACCGCCGCCGAAAAAACGTTATCGCGATCGCTGTCTACTCCGCCCGGTCATGCGTAAGTCAATCGGCGAGCGGCATGCGTCAGCTTGCCGGTACAAAAATGAGGTACCGGAGGGCTCACGCCCAATGGCACTCACTTTGTAACCCGAAGCGTCAGCGAGGGGCTTTGGCTGTTTATTTTCACCGAGAATTCCCTCGCTGACGCTTCGGGTTAGTGAGTCCAGAATCAAATTGAGTACCGGTGTGCTTACGCCGCACCGCTCGCCGACAGAATGCTACGAATCAAAGTGCTCCCAAAGGATTTTCCTTGCAGTCGATTGGCAATGCGACGGGTGCATTGAGTCGGTGAGATTCAAACACGGCCAGGACCATTTCAATGGCACCGCGTGCATGATGCATCGAGCACTTTGGCGGGCGATCCTGTTCGATGGCATCGATCAGATCACGTGCGGCAGCCGGGTTGCCACCTTCATAGCCACTGACGGTAATCGGTTCCGGCTGGTCGATACCCGCCGAAGTGATGGTTTTCCATGCGCCCGCATCCTGCGACAGACCCCAGCGCGCGTCTTTCAGCAGAAACGCAGGATTGGCATACCCTGACGTATGATCAATCATGCCTTTGCTGCCGAAGATGCGCAGGCCGAAGCGATTAGGACTTCCGCCTGCACCTTTCTGCGACGAAAAATATCCGGTGATTCCATTCTGAAAACGATACATCGCATCGACACGGTCGCCAGCCAGCGGACCAAGTCCTTCATTTCCTGGCTGCACATGTTCGCGCGTCACACGCTGGCCTTTCAGGTTCAACGTTGCGTAGCAGGATGCTGGTTCGCCGCCGAAAGCTCGCATCAGATCCAGCACATGCGTTCCGAGAACCCAAAGATCTTCGGCCCCGCCTCGCGCATCTTCTTTTCCTCGTGCGCGAATTTCCAGGACATCGCCGATCTCACCCGCCTGAATCAGGTTGCGTATCACATCCAGTTGCGGTGAGTACCGACTGATGTGAGCCACTGCCAGTTTCAGGTGTCGCATTTCGCAGGCCTGAATCATCTCGTCCGCCTCACCCAGCGTCCGGCAGAAGGGCTTCTCCATATACATATGGCAGCCGAACTCCGCACAGGCGAGCACCATGTCGCGGTGCTGATCAGTCCATCTCGGGCAAACGGCGACGATCTGTGGCCGTTCTCTGTCGAGCATCTGACGATAGTCGGCATACGCTCTTGCAGCACCTGTTCGAGCCACGGCTTTTTGTAGACCAGCAGCATCCTGATCGGCAACTCCGACGACTTCGCAATCGTCAAACTTCTGCCAGACGGAGTCCAGCCCATGACCATAGTCTCCGCGTCCAGTACTACCGATGATTGCGACTTTGTATTTAGCCATGTCGGTGA
>JAYUVA010000724.1:0-4315 GCA_043754375.1 Candidatus Kuenenia sp.
AGATTCTCATTCTTTGCCCAGTCATCGTACCATTGCAGGACTTTTGATTCCGGCAATGCCGGATCAACGTTGGCATTGTCGAAACCCCAGCGATGGCGCGGCGTCCAGGTTTCTGTGTAGTACTGGTACGCCGACTTCAACCAACTGCCGGTAATCGCATGATTCATCAAGCCCAGCACACCAAATCCCAGCAGCAGCGGGATACCGATTCCCGCGAGAGCTCGTACGGGCGACCACATGATTTTCGGTGACCTTGTTTTGCTGCTGAATTGCTGCCTGATCATCGCGACCACCAGCCAGATTCCGAATGGTACGGCAAAGCCCGCTGCAGTCATCGGTCGACCGAGCATTGCCAGTGACAACGCGACCCCGGCGACCACAAT
The DNA here is from genome assembly GCA_043754375.1 of Candidatus Kuenenia sp. GTDB lineage: Bacteria > Planctomycetota > Planctomycetia > Planctomycetales > Planctomycetaceae > SXXK01. Next base: position 384 of record JAYUVA010000724.1, read on the forward strand.
GTCGCGGACTCGATAGTGATCCATAAATCGCAGGAACCCCCACAGGAACACGGCCAGAGCCATCATTGTCGGGTGATGAGCCAGCAACAGGTTACTGAACGATGCCAGTCCCGGACTCACAGCAATCAAAACGCCGCCCACCGCCGCCCACCGAAATCCCATCAGGCGACAAAGGCAGCGATGAAAGAATACGCAGGCGATGGCACCGGCCAGCCAATGTCCGAAATAGGGATGCTTCACCGCGACGAATGGAGCCATCCAGAAACCGGTCCACGGAAAATAGCGACTCGCAGTCGTTGGCCGATTGAGCACATGCACCTGATGAAACAAGTCCGGCTGCACGTTCATCGCAGGCCAGGACAAGCGTCCGGCCAGAAACGTTTCGGCTTGAAGCAGATAACTGAATTCATCGTGATACGCTGGCGGCAGTTCATGGAATCGAATTCGGGTGACCGAATCAGTCAGTCCCGCGATCGGAGCCAACGACACAGTGCGAAACCCAATTGACGCGCTACTGAGAAGTGACAGCAATAACAACGCGATGGCTGTCGCAGCCTGCAGGCCCCCGGATGCTCGATCCTGGTATGATCCCGTCAGAACCGAGGGCCCTGCCCCCAATTTCAATTTTGCTGCTCTCGCCGCTACCAGCACCAGAGGCAGAGTCAGCAAGACGATTACTGCCAGTGACCAGTCGGCGTCCATCCCGTAAAACCAACCAAACACGCCCGCTGGCGACTCTGCAGCCGTTATCAACCGCGGAACTTCATGCCGCAGTGCGACGGTCGTTGTGACCAGCCAGGCGACACAGACAAACGCAATACGAATTCTGTCAGCAACCGTGGTGTGACCTGCAGTGGTACCTGGTTGTTCGTGCATTGGCATCAAAAATGGACCAGGGGTGATTGCATTCAGGGAAGCTGTCGCTGCTTCTACGTCAAATCGTGGCGACCTGTTGGTTAAGTTGGACAGTGCGGCATTTCAGGCAATTCGGTCCCTCGGAGCCGCGAATCGAGGGGGTTTTCTCTGCTGCGAATCGCTACAGCGACCAACATTGCAGCCAGAATACACAGTGTAGTGCCTCAGACAGCTTCCCGCGAATACCGCTCTGTCGGCAACTTTTTCAGATGGCCTTGCGAAACCTGTGGCCTGTGGAAACAATGCTCGTCAGATTAGGGGACTTACTTCTATGGCGCGACTCATCCTTTGCCTGCCACTCTTCTTCAGTCTGTCGTCAAACGGCATGTCACTGGCCGATGATGCTGCGCCGTCTGCCGAAGGCAGAGATTCCGTACCTGCGCTGACAACGCAACAGGTAAACGACGCAATTGAGCAGTTACGATCTCCTGATTTTGTCGTGCGGCAGAAATCGATCGAGGCACTGCAGGCTGTCAATGCGGAACAGATCGACCTGCTCGCACAGGCCATTCAGACCAGTCCGGAAAACGAAGTCGCTCGTCGTTGCGTGGACCTGCTGGAGCGACGCTATGCGACCGGTGACCGGGATTCCGCAGTCGTGCGCAGTGCGTCGCACGCGCTTGAAGCAGCTGCAAAATCTGATCGTTGGTTCATCGCGGAAGCGGCTCGGGATTCGCTGGAACGCCACTGGAAACGGCGTGTTGAAATCACCGTGCTGGACTTGCAGAAAATGGGGGCCGGGATGTTGCCAAAAGTTCCCGAGAAATTGTGGGAAAGCAACCGCGAATATTCCGGTCCGTTCAACAGGCAGAGTCCGATAGGCGACGATCATCTGAAGATTTTTGTCGATGAACACTGGAAAGCTGACGCAAAGGGATTTGAATTGCTCCGGCGACTCGTGCCATTGGTCAGTCAGGATTTTATGCAGGGGACCACCAGGGTTTCCGTCTACCTGATCGATGGTCATACTCAGCAGCCGGAAGAAATCGCGGAACTCAAGGCGATTTTCGGCGACACCCGCGTATCCTCTCGTGGTGCAGTGTGTCTTGGAATTTCGCATCAGCCGCAGGACGCCGGTCAGAGCGGTGTGGAAGTTACCGATGTTCAGGATGACTCGTCAGCATTCAATGCCGGAATTCAGCCCAAAGACGTGTTGCTGGAATTCGAAGGTAAGCCGCTGATAGATTTCGATGAACTGATCGAACTGCTGAAGGCGTTCCGGCCTGGCGATGAAGTCACGTTTCAGGTTTGGCGTAATGTTGAGCGTACTCCGTTTGATGTCAAAGTGAAACTTCAGGGTTGGTATGAACGGTGATGGAGTCAGCTATTTCCGGTCGAAGTCGTTCTACACTTAGCCAACTCAGTCGCATCGTTTCCGGCGGACAGACCGGTGTCGATCGCGCCGCGCTGGATGCCGCATTGGCTGCCGGGATTGAAATCGGCGGCTGGTGTCCGCGTGATCGACGCTCCGAAGACGGAGTCATACCGTCGCGTTATCCGCTGCGTGAAACAGAATCGCGATCGTATGCGGTGCGGACAGAATGGAACGTACGGGATTCTGATGCGACGCTCATTTTGGTCCTGGATCGCATCTCCAGTGGCACGCGACTGACCGTCGATTCTGCAAAATCGCAAGGTCAGCCGCTGAGGATTGAATACCTGTGCGAAAGTTCAAAGCCGGGGTTACTGACCGAAGTGTTGTCGCTGGAACACCGCGTTACGGAAGTTGGCGACTGGATTCGCCGGGAACAGATTCAGACACTGAACGTCGCCGGGCCGCGCGGAAGTTCGCGGAAAGATGTCTATCGGATAGCGTTGGAATTCCTGTCGCTGCTGTTTGCGGAGATTTCGGCAGTTCCGGGGCAGCAAAGAGTGAAACGGGCGAAGCGCAGGTAGCAGGACCATGAACCCACAGGTCATAGATGACTTACAGGACGTATGTAACTGACCAGACGGACCATTGACAAATGAGCACATCACAACCCGGATCATTCCACAATTTTGCCATCATCAAACCGCCGGACGACAACCGCGATCGATTGGTGTGTGGTGACTGTGGCTGGATTCACTACGAAAATCCGCGTGTGATTGTCGGTGCAGTGGTGCGTTCAGGAGATGAACTGCTTTTCTGCCGCCGCGCAATTCGGCCACGATACGGTTACTGGACGGTGCCTGGCGGATTTATGGAACTGGGTGAATCTCCGGAAGACGGAGCAAAGCGAGAGGTCTATGAAGAAGCCGGAGCCACCGTTGAAATCTGTTCATTGCTGGGTATTTATGCTGTGCCACGGATCGGGCAGGTTCATCTGATTTATCTCGCCGATCTGGTCGGAGGAGAATTCCGTGCGGGTGACGAGAGTCTGGATGTGCAGTTGTTTCCGGCAACGCCGGCAGCAATTCCGTGGGAGGAACTGGCGTTTCCAGTGAATCACTGGACTTTGCGGGATTTTTTTTCGCTCAACGGTGAAGATGTTGGGCAACCATTTACGGCAACGGCAGAAGATCTGCTGCAAAGAATGTCGAAGGTTGATTACCATCCGCAATTTCCTCCGCCCAATGCCGTGAACGACATAAATTGATTGCAACAGGGAGTTTGCAAAAAGATGACACAACCGATCTCCTGCGGATTTTTGATCGTGCGAGGTAACCCGATTGAATCCTTTCTGCTGATGAAGCATTCTCGGCGCTGGGACCTGCCGAAGGGACATGTGGACGAAGGCGAAACCGAACTGCAATGCGCGCTGCGCGAACTCCGTGAGGAAACCGGAATTGTGGCGGAAGATATCGAAATTGACCCGACGTTCAGCTACGAAAACCGTTACATGGTCAATCAGAAACGCTACGGCGGAAGAGGCTTCGTCGAAAAGAAGCTGCTGGTTTATCTGGCGAGGCTGAAGAACCCGGTGAAGATTACGGTTACGGAACATGACGGGTATCGCTGGTTTGGCTGGAAGCCCCCGCATCGCATTCAGGATCTGACCATCGATTCGCTGCTGGAGGCGCTTGAACGGCATCTT
>JAYUVA010000725.1:0-2926 GCA_043754375.1 Candidatus Kuenenia sp.
CTACAAATGTGGTTCGTAAGGTCAGTCCGACCGAACGCATGGGAGTCCTTGTTGATATCAACGGTCGCACAGAGATCGTCGAATACAGTGAACTGACGCCCGAGCAGGCAGCTCGAAGCGATTCCAGTGGCGACTGGATCTTTTGGGCTGGAAACACGGCCATTCATGTGTTCGACCGGGAGTTTCTGGAACAGTTGGCGGAAGACGGCGGCAAACTTCCACTGCATGTCGCTCGCAAGAACGTCGCTTTCATCGATGATCTCGGTGCATCGATCAAACCGGATGATCCCGCAACGCCGAACGCGATTAAACTGGAACGATTTATCTTTGACGCATTGCCGATTGCCGAGCGAACGCTGATTGTCGAAGGCAACCGCATGCGGGAATTTAATCCGGTCAAGAATCGTGATGGTGCAGATTCCCCTGATACCTCCCGGGCCGCATTGTCCCGTATCGGACGCGAATGGCTGGCGGCGGCTGGCTGTGAAGTCTCCCATGATCGGCCCGTGGAAATCAGCCCACTGCTGGCACTGGATGCAGAAGAATTGGCCAGGAAGATTGCGACCGGCACAGTTCTCGTTGATGTACTATGAGTGTTCGCATGCAGGATGGACATGCATGTCCGTCGCGTGGCCAAAGATCGCTGTCGGAGCGACCCTTGGAATAGGCACAGGTTTTTTTGTTGGCGTACCAGCCTTAGCTGCGGCCAGCCCGTTGCATTGCGGCGGTCCACGCCTCCGGTGTCAGCACTTCCGCTTCTTCCACCAACAGGCGTGGAATGTCTTCCAGAATTGGATACCGCAGTCTCACTTCCGGATTTGTACAGACCAGAGATTCGCCATCCGGCACCAGGTCACTGTGACACTTCGGACAAACGAGATAGCTCCTGGATTTTTCGAAATTAAATGTCATAGAATATTGCTCGGCAAAAATACGACTGAATGATGAATGCCTGTTCAATCTCGCTCAGAATCCCCGCAGCGTTCGAATATCGGAAAACGTCCGCAGCGAATAATCAATCCCTGCATAATCCAACGCCGAACACAAGGCGCGAACGGCAATGCCCATGCCGTCAGGTCCGCTGAAACCGCCGAACTGGCCGCCGCCTTTTAAGTGAGGCTCGGCCTCCAGGTAGAATCCTTCGATGCCCAGTTTCTGCAGTCGCTGCTGAATCACCGGCAGTTGCTCGCGTAAGTCGCGAAAGATCATTTCATGGCCGGAATCGCCGTCCGTACACGGCACAAAATTCCTGAGGCGATCTTCATCCACCGCTCCTGTCCAGACCAGACTCGGATCAATCCGATAGTCCTTGACATGCATCCAGCCCAGCCAGGGAATCGTCGCCCGGTATTCTTCGTAAACCTGAACGGCATTCTTATTCTGAGCGGCCACGTTACCACCGTCGAAGATCAGGACCATCGATGGATGATTCACGCGCTTCGCCAGTTCCGCCAGCAGCGGACCCGTTTCGCCAACAAGATTCGGCTCGATTTCAAGACCGTACACCAGACCAGCCTCGGCACAGGCTTCGGTGATCGTGCGAATCTGATCGGCCGCCAGGTCCAGATGCTGCTCAGGCTTCGTGCCGCGCGGGTGGTAGAATGAAAATCCCCGTATCAATTTCGTGTCCAGTGCTTTTGCGCATGCGATTGTGCGGGAGACCTCACCCCGCATGTATTCATCAAACGGCACGAACTTGTTGTGCGACCCGTCATCGACGTTGAGCAATTTCACTTTGCCGACTCGAGCACCGATGCTGGTGACACGAACACCGTACTCCGCGTGCATCTGCTTCAGCGTGTCGAGCTTTTCGGAGCTGAGTTCCGTCACATGCTCAATTTTGCCGTCACCCAGGACGTCAATAAATCGCGGGCTGTAGTTGCGGATTCCGATGGCTGCCAACGCCGTCATTTGTTCCAGTGCCGTACGTCGATTTGCCGCTTCATCCGCAAACGCGCTGATGATTACTGATGGCTTATGTGCCATGATTTTCTCCGAAGATTGACTGATGGAAGGCGGCATTGTTCTGAGAATCACACCGTTTCACAAGTGAGCGCGATTTCCGTAGGTTGGACATTCATGTTCGAGATCTCGCCAAACCTCGTTACCGTTGCCACACAACTGCTGTGCCACAATAATCTTCGGTTCGACCGCGTTTACTGGCTATGCGACGGACATGAATGTCCATCCTACGTAAACTACACGCGGCAGTTCGCAAATCGACTTTTTTGGCAGATTCCGTGAAAGATTCACCAGCAACAAGCGTGTGTACCTGCAACGGGAGGATTCAATGCCGCGTGTACCAGATACGAAAGCGAGCCTGATTCTGCGACTGCCGTCAGCGGACGATGCGGAAGCGTGGCGGGAATTCGTGTCGATTTACGAGCCGTTTGTTTACCGATTTGCTCGCCGCGGCGGGCTGCAGGATGCGGATGCTCGTGAACTGGTTCAGAATGTCCTGATATCGGTCGCCCGAGCCGTCGGACGCTGGCGACCGGATCATCAGCGTGGGCGTTTTCGCACATGGCTGTTTCGGATCGCTCGCAACCAACTGCTGGATGTTCTGACAAAGCAGCAACGATTAGAGGTCTCGCGCGGTGGCAGTGGTCTTTTCGATGTGTTCGATCAATTGGCAACACCGTCGGGTTCTACGGAGCAGCATCTGCGACTGGAACATCGGCGAGAGCTGTTTCGCTGGGCGGCAGATCGTGTAAAGAGCAGTGTCAAGGAAGCAACATGGACAGCATTCTGGATGACAGCCGTGGAAGACAAAACGGCGGAAACCGTGGCGAGCGAACTCGGCCTGACAACCGGGGCCGTTTACATCGCCCGCAGTCGCGTCCTCGCGAGATTGCGGGATGAAGTTCAGAATTGGGAGGACGACGATGCGATGTAACGACAGTCGTCTGAAGGTGTTACTCAGCGA
>JAYUVA010000726.1:0-4094 GCA_043754375.1 Candidatus Kuenenia sp.
GTTCCGGCAATTGCCAGACACGTGCCGGAACGGCGCTCCGCTTGGTCCGGCCTACACAGAAATTAAGCATTGACGTCGGACTAACTCACCACAGCATCGCCGCTCAGGCAACTGACGCCGCAGCGGCTTTTGATGATCCCGGATTGCATGACGGCGATCAGTCGTTTGCGGTCCTGCAGAATCGAGATATCGGCCAGCACATCGCCGTCAACGATCAGCACGTCGCCGAGTTTTCCGACCGCGAGCGTTCCCAGTTCATGATCGCGGCCGAGAATTTCTGCGCCGGTCTGAGTCGCACATTTGATGACATCCAGTGGTTTCAGGCCGACGTAGTTCACGAAGAAAGATAACTCCTTCGCATAGTCGCCGTGTGGATTCCATGCGAATCCGTAATCGCCGCCCATTCCCAGTCGCCCGCCTGCCGCCAGAATGCGTCGTGCGCTTTCGGCACCGCCTTCCAAAGTTTCCTGGTGTCCATCGATCACAGCCTGCGACATCCCGAACTCAGGCCCACGTTCGACACTCATGAGTTCAAAATACAATGCAGGGACGACTGGAACATTTCGCTGCAACAGCAATTCGAGCGTTTCGTCATCCATAAACGTCCCGTGTTCGATCGAGTCGTACCCCGCCAGCAGCGCGTTCTTGATTCCGGCAGTGGCACGGCAGTGACCAGTAACTTTCATGCCATGATTATGGGCAGTTTGAACCACCGCGTGCATTTCTTCAAACGTCATGCACAGCGTGTGATGGTCGTTATGGTCGGCTGCAGCCGCGTCGCCTGTAGGATACGTCTTGACCCATTCCACGCCGTCTTTGACCAGCTTGCGAACTGCCTTCCGCGCTTCATCGGGGCCGTTGACGAGCAAAATCAGTCCCTCCATACCGATCTTGCGGAATTCCGGATTCCAGTCCATCAGCCCGCCGGCTCCACAGATCTCACGTCCGCTTGCCGCCAGGCGAGGCCCGATCACCAGGTCATTTTCGATCGCCTTCTTCAACCACACATCGATGTTGAACAGACTGCCGCCGCTGCGCGCCGACGTATACCCGCATTCCAGCACCAGCCGTGCGTTGCAGGCCGCCAGAAGTGTGACGTATTCAACCGGATACTTGATATCCAGATCTTCCAATGCGGCCACATTGAAGTATGTCGCATGAAAATGTGCTTCCACAAGGCCCGGCATGATCGTCCCGCCGTTCGCATCCAGCCGCACAGCCGATTCCGGAACCGGCGGCGCATCAAGCAGAGGCCCTACGTATCGGATGACGCCTGATTCAATCAGCACGCAGGCATCGGGGATGGCAGGTGCTCCAGTTCCATCAATGACCTGCCCATTGTGAATGAATGTTGTGTCAGTGGCGCTTCGCATGGGGAATGACTTCGTAAACGAGGATTGTCAGGAGGGTGTCGAAAACTTCGCGATCGATGTAGGACTTTCAATAGCAAACGGGGAAGGAAGAATACAGAATGCCGTTGGTGGCGTGAAGTCGTCTGCGTTGCTCAGTCGTTCCGCCGACTGAGATTCCCCGGAGACAAAGAGATTTTGACTACAACGAAGACTAATGTTGACCGCAATGCGGCGTTGTTTGTTGACCCGCGTCGAAAGAAGTTCAGGAGTGTGAGATTATGGTAACTGTCGTATTGCCACCTGAACTCGAACGAACCATCGTCGATCGAGCAAGACTGGCGGGTACTTCGCCGCAGGATTTTGTGTTGAAAATCCTGAATGATTCTTTGTCGACATTCGCGGCTCAACAAATCCAAACCGCAGCTGCCCGAGGGCGAGCGCTCCGCGATGGCTCGGTGAATTGTGGAGTCTCGCTCTCCGACGAAGCCGTAAGCTCGGAAGGACTTTACGATTAATGTCGTATCTCCTGGACACAATTCTTCCCGAGGTTCCCAGAATTTTCGACGTATGGAAGCTGGTCGTCCATTCTCATTCCGTCATTGGCAAGCAGGTTCATGATGCCAGGCTTGTGGCTGTGTGTCTATGCCACGGCATAAATCATATCCTTACATTCAACATCAGGCACTTCAATCGATTTGCCACATCAGCCAATGGGCTGGTGATTGTCGATCCAAAATCAATTCCCTAGCACTTCCTGTGATCGTATGAACAAAACACACTCGCTCTCCATACCCGCGATTCTCGTGGTGTCGTTTTATTCTTGTCTGGCAACGTCGGCTTTCGCAGATGACAAAGCTGACGTGTTGCGTCGGGAAAACCTCGTGGCATGGTGTATTGTGCCATTTGACGCAGCGAAACGCGGTCCGGCTGAGCGGGCAATGATGCTCAAAGAGATCGGCATCACGCGATGTGCATACGACTGGCGCGAAGAACATGTGCCCACGTTTGAACAGGAGATTCTGGAATACAAAAAGCACGGTATCGAATACCTCGCTTTCTGGAGTACACACGAAGAAGCTTTCAAGCTGTTTGAAAAGCACGGTTTGCATCCGCAGATCTGGCAGATGATGAGTCAGCCTGCAGGAGAAACTCAGGAAGCGAAGGTTGAAGCGGCGGCTCAGCAGATGGTACCACTTGCGGAACGCACGAAGGCAATGGGCTGTAAGCTGGGGCTGTACAATCATGGTGGCTGGAGCGGTGAACCGCAGAATCTGATCGCTGTCTGCAAACGCCTGCATGAGCTTGGACAGGGTCATGTCGGCATCGTTTATAACTTTCATCACGGCCACGGGCATATCAATGATTGGGCTGAATCGTTCGCGCTGATGAAGCCGTACCTGCACTGTCTGAATCTGAATGGCATGAACGAGCTGGAACAGCCAAAAATTCTGGGGATCGGGAAGGGGGCATATGAACTCGAAATGATTCGCACGGTCGTCGAAAGTGGCTACGACGGGCCAATCGGGATTCTCGACCATCGCGAACAACTGGACGCGCGCGAGTCGCTGCTGGAAAATCGCGATGGGTTGGAATGGGTTCGGAAGGAAATCGAAAATCCTGGCAGCGGAGGTCCGAAGCCGGTTGCTGCCGTCGATCCCGAAGCGGCTGCTGTTTCTGGCCGCGTTTATCCAGGGGCTGATGCGTACCGTCATCCGCCGATCACGATAGAAGTTCGTGCCACAATTCAGCGCCGCGATCAGTACAACATACTTGTGGCGAGTGACACGAAACAATCGGCTGATCATTGGGAACTGTTTTCCATGAACGGCAGCGGAGTGTTCACGGCCTATCTTCCAGGCAGGCAGCCGGATCATGTTCGCAGCGAGGCGGCGATCTGTGACGGGAAAACTCATACGTTGTCGATGATCTACGAACCCGGTCGAGTGAGGCTGTATGTGGACGGCAAGCAGGTCGCCGACCAGGCCATCACCGGTCGTGACGCAGTGGCGCGCGTCCCCGGAGCATTGGCAGTTGGCAGTCTTGTCGAAGGGGGATCTGGATGTGCCGGCCCGATCGATTGGGTCCGCATTTCCAGAGGCGCAAGAGACATCCCGGCTGAGCCTGTTATCGTTGCGTCGCGCGATGATTCCACCGTCGGGTTGTGGACCTACAATGGCAAAGACGCGCCGGGCACGAACGATGATCCGGCGAAACCAAATGTTCAGAGTCGACTGATGCCGGAGATTCCTTACGATGCCGCCTTTGTCGCGCGACTTGTTGCCGAATCAGGTGAACATGGAAATGCGATCCGGGGGGCCGCAGTCTTCGCAGATGTTAAGGTGGCCTGTATCTCATGTCACAAGATCGGCCCTCACGGTGGCACGTTGGGTCCTGATTTGTCGGCGGTCGCGAAAGATCGAAAACAGGGTCACATTGTCGAATCCGTGCTGTGGCCAAAGCGCGACGTTAAACCCGAATTCATCAACTTTCAGATTCTGACGGTCAGCGGCAAAGTATTCACTGGCTACAAACACAGCTCAGACGACAGCCAAGTCACTTTGCGTGATCCGGCCACGAGCAACCTGACGACGATCGCACGGGTCGACATCGAAGAAGAAATCGCGGCCAGCACCGTGATGCCAGCCGGACTCACGGCGGCGATGTCGCGGCAGCAACAACTGGACTTAATCCGATTTCTGAGTGATCTCGGGGCCGAAGGCAAACCGCTTTCAGAAGAACTTC
>JAYUVA010000727.1:0-3752 GCA_043754375.1 Candidatus Kuenenia sp.
GCGTTGCTACCGCAGGGCTTGTGTGTCACAAAAAATTCTTCGCTTCGACATAGATTCATGGCAGACGACGGACAAGAATGTCCATCCTACGGAATCACATTGTACCGGTAGGTTGACGCCACACCGCTCGCCGTCCAGACATCGTATCACGGTGCGATTCAAAAGTCGCACAAAGGATCGTTTGCCGTGGAATTGGAGTTTTGATAGATTCTCGTTCGACTTTTGATGATCCTGATTCCCAGAGGGCCGCTACCTCAAACTGAGTTGGGATGACTGAAATGTTCTGCGACTAGCCGCTTTCACAATCATCGGGAATTTTCCGGAATAGAGCCATGACCATTCCATTCGAACCGACACGTTCCTACGTCTACAAGGCCGCGCGATACGAACTGCTACCGCGGATCGAGGAGATGGCCGGCGACTTCGGGGACGAGCCGTTTCTCCTCCGCGAGCTTTCCAAGCGATTGCTTGCCGAGACTTACACCCAGGAACAATTGGAAATCCGCATAAAGAAGGCCGAGTCAGATCGGACGGAGAAGATGAGTGCAATCTTTGGGTTCTACATCCCATTTCTTGCCGAGAACCTGCGGGTTTTCGAAAACCTTGGCGGTGGGAAGTTCAGGAACATCTCGATCGACGAGGAACTGGCGGAAGCGGATGCCGTCGCTACCGACGTCGAATCGAACGATTCGGGCATCATCTACGCCTATTCCTTCCCCTCCATAAAGAAGAATGACGGCAGGTTCCCCATCAAGGTCGGATTGACCACGACCGGCGATACCAATGCGAGAGTCGCGCAGCAGTGCAAACAGACTTGCTGTTTTGAGTACCCCATCGTTCTCAAGACATGGGAGGTTCTGCGGGTTGCTGCCGTCGAGGATGCAATCCATTCAACGCTGGAGGCACGAGGTTCAAAACGCCAGGCACCTGGAACCGAATGGTTCGACACAACGGTCGAAGAGATCGAGACCATCGTGAAGTTCGTTCAGCCGACGGCAGTGGCCACCCATCTGTGAAACAACCGTCGCCTAACATAGCAATGAAGCCGACGCAGGCTCGTCAAAGAATCGCCAGAGCCGGCGCGGCTTATTGCTGGCGTTGGTTGCGCTAGAATGATTCAATGGACACTGTATACATAGAAACATCAATCGTAAGTCACGCAACCGCACGGCCAAGTTCGGACCCGGGCACGGCCATTCTTCAAGAACAAGCAAAACGCTGGATGGAAGACCAGCGACCACAATTTATTGTCGTTACGTCACGCCTTGTGCTGGACGAAGCCGCTCTCGGCGACTCGGACGCGGCAAAGAGAAGATTGGCAATGCTTGCGGACATACCAATTCTCGATGCGAATCCGGACGTTGAACGGGTCGCCGACGAGATTTTGGCTCGGTCCCTGATGCCGCAATCCGCGAAACTTGATGCTTCGCACGTTGCCGCAGCGGCATTGGCCGGCGTACAATTCTTGTTGACGCAAAACTGCCGTCACATCGCCAATGCCATCATGCTGCCACGTATCTACCGGCTTTTGGAAGAACTCGGCATACCCGGATTGTTGATTTACACTCCGGCTGAATTTCTGGGAGGTTCGACCGATGACCCCTAACCCAATTCTGCAGGAACTTTATGCTGCCCGTGCTCAGATCATGGCCAAATACGGCAATGACTTGGGTGCGTATTTGCGAGATGCGACCGAACGGACAAAAACGTCAGGCCATCCGATCGCGCAAATCAAGCAGCGAACCATCAAGGCTTTGACTTCGCGAGTGCGGACGGAGAGCGTGAACGACGGACAGGTATGAGCGGAGTTGTGTTTGCGGCGGTGAGCGCCCGCCGACCCGAAGCTCAAGGCATTTGTTCAAGAAGTCCGCTAGAGGCCAGCGGCAGGCTGCATGCGTCAGCTTGCCGGTACGTCGCGACTTTTCTGCGTTCGCCAGTTACGACGGATAAGAATGTCCATCCTACGGAATCGCAATGTACCGGTGGGCTGACGCCACATCGCTCGCCATCCAAGCATCGTATCACGGAGCGATTCAAAAGTCGCACAAAGGATCGATTGCCGTGGAATTGGAGTTTTGATAAATTTTCGTTCGACTTTTGATGATCCTGATTCCCAGAGGGCCGCTACCTCAAACTGAGTTGGGATGACTGAAATGTTCGCTGTACCGTCGATCTTTGACTACTGACAAGGAGGTTCAGAATGAGTGTTTCGATTCTTCGATCCATCGTCTTGGTTTCCGTTTCACTTGCCACAACTAGTTTCGTTGCCGCAGGGGAACACGCCGAACGTGTTTCCAAACTTGAAGCCACAGTCCACCGGCAACAAGATTTGATCACTGAGCTTCGTGCTCAACTGAACCATGAACGAACTGCCGAGGTCCTGGACTACGAAGTGGCCAACAACAAGTTGTTTCCAGTTGTCTCGCCGTTGAAGAAGGGGACACTTTGGTCGGGCATCGATTCTCAAGGTTGTACGGTCGCATTCAGAGTTGTTAGTACGTCCGGATCCGACGTCTTTCTGGAATCTGCCGGTAACATTCGGGATCGCTTACTACTTAGGTTCCGTTGCATTGGGCAGAATCTTCAGTTGCGTTCAGTATGGCTAAGAGGCATCGACAGTCGACAGCTGCGCTGGGCAGGGTCCGGTGTGGTAAATGGCAGCACTGCGGACTTAAAGTATTCCTACACATTGAACGGCGCGACCCAAGATCAGGCCGTCTTCCTCACGCATGAAGTCATGATTACGGACGCGCCGAAATAGACAGCGAACTGATAAGGCTTTGACTTCCCGAGTGCGGACGGAGAACGCGGAGTAGCGACCGGGGTTGAGCGGAGTGGCCTTTTGGCGGTGTAGGCCGATCGAGCCGAAGCTCAAGTCATTTGTTCAGGAGCGCCGGTGGAGTCACAGCGTTCGGTGGCGTATGGGAAATGCAATCGCGGCACACTGCGTTTCAGGCGAGTCGATGGCGCGATGGTACGGTCAGTCATCGGCATCAGCCGCTTTGGACCAAACAGCTTCATTCGATGGTGATTTCACCAGTTCGATAGCTGATGTGCAGATCCAGCCCCACTAACAGACCAACACCGAGTAACGGGTATTCGCCGCTGTTCGCAACGACCTCAAGCTCACGTTCATTGTCTGTGCGATCCCAGGTGAAGTGCGGTTCTGTGTCCCACCCGCATTACATGTGTCAACCGGCCCGGATACGCTAAACGAGCAGCCTTCGCAGCGTCATTCAATGTTTTCCCAAGAAAGTACTCACCTGATTCGGGCTCAATCGCAACAAACTCGTCTTCATGTTCCAGCTCCAAAAGTGCCTGAAGACGCGCTTCGTAAATCATCTCCGCTTTTTGTACAAATGCCGTAACATCATCGATTGCCATTTATTGCTCCTGAAAATGATTGTTCTTGGGCATCGTAGCGGAGTTTGGCAGCATGCGGCAATCCCTCAGTGTCGCCAGATCGAGGGGAGCGGCATGCGTCAGCTTGCCGGTACGTCGCGACTTTTCTGCGTTCGCCAGTCACGACGGACAAGAATGTCCATCCTACGGAATCGCAATGTACCGGTGGGCTGACGCCACACCGCTCGCCTCAGTTCTAGGCGAATCCCTCACACGTTAAACAGGAAGTGACAGATATCACCATCCTGCATGACGTACGTCTTGCCTTCCACCCTCAGCTTGCCGGCAGCGCGGATATCTTTTTCGGTCTTGTGGGTTTCCAGATCAGGCAGCGTGTAAACTTCGCAGCG
>JAYUVA010000728.1:0-3566 GCA_043754375.1 Candidatus Kuenenia sp.
GGACAGCACGGGCGAGGAGAAAGTGTGTGGCTTGCATTCTTCCAGTACGATGTGCTGACAAAGTTTGCACATCTGGCTCGTCAGCAGGGAGACGCCGTCACCGCCGATCGTTTTGTCATTGAGGCGGGGCGACTTCGCGGTCACGTCGAACATAACGGCTGGGACGGCGAATGGTATCGTCGCGCTTACTTCGATGACGGGACTCCGCTGGGATCATCCGAGAACAGTGAATGCCAGATTGATTCTATCTCGCAGAGCTGGTCGATTCTGTCCGGTGCGGGCACTCAGGAACGTTCGTTGCAGGCCATGGCGAGTGTGGACCGCCGCCTTGTTCGGACTGAGGCAAAGTTGATTCAGCTCCTGGATCCACCGTTTGATCGTTCGGATTTGAATCCCGGTTACATTAAGGGCTACGTCCCCGGCGTTCGCGAAAACGGCGGTCAATACACTCACAGCGCCATCTGGACCGTCATGGCCTTCGCGGCCATTGGCAATACCGAAAGAGCATGGGAGTTGTTCAACATGATCAATCCCGTGAATCACGGTTCAACACCTCAGGGAATAAGCACTTATCGAGTGGAACCTTATGTTGTGGCTGCTGACGTTTACGGTGTCGATCCGCATCTCGGCCGTGGCGGCTGGACATGGTACACGGGATCGTCAGGCTGGATGTACCGCCTGATCACGGAATCACTGCTGGGCTTGCAACTTGAAGCAAACACGCTGCGTTTCACACCACGTCCGCCGAAAAGCTGGCCGTCGTTTAAATTCCATTATCGCTTTCGCGAGACAGTTTATCACATCCTGATTCAGAATGGCGGCGATGGAAAGACGATCCGACGTATGACGATCGACGGGAAGGATCAGCCGGAGCATGTCGTATTGCTTGTCAACGATCAGGGCAATCACGATGTTGAGATCGAGCTGGAATAATGGAAGCTCAACGACAAATGAAGTGCGCGGCACACTACAGTCGATGTGACTCCGATTCATCCTGAAAGGATGCCAGATATTAGCCGGTGGTCGCCGACAGGCGCACCACCGGTCAATGAAACAAGGACAAACGCATCCTGACAGGATGCCAGAAGCAATGAATCTGGTACCCATGTCAGGGTGCGAGCCCATTTTTATGCACGGACCGGTGGTGGCGCTTTGCTTACCACCGGCTAATTTTTTTAAACCGCTTCGCGGTGAATTATAAGAAGCACCACTTTGTATCGGCAATGGGCGGTCTCACACCCGCAACACGGGACGTATGGTCAACCGCCTGAGTTCGGTAGTCATTCCCTTGATTCTCGTAACACTACGACAACGCAGTCCACAGCCAGTATTCAATCTTTACTGAGCGATTCACCATGACGTTTGCTTCCGATTTCGAAAAGCTCACTGGCTATCCACCGTTTCCGTGGCAGGAAGCGTTGTATCAACGCTTCATCGGCGACAAGCCGGGAGGGATTCCTGTTTCGTGCAACCTGCCAACGGGACTCGGAAAGACTTCGGTCGTTGCCGTGTGGCTGATCGTGCTTGCGCGACGGCCTGATCGAATACCTCGACGGCTCGTCTACGTCGTTAATCGCAGGACGGTGGTCGATCAGACGACGACTGAGGTTCAGAAGTATCGCAAAGTCCTCGCATCCGAGCCTGCTCTGCAAGGTATCCGTGAGGCCCTTGCCAAGTTGTGTGCCTTTCCTCTCAGCGACAGCGAGTCTTCGTCACCCCTGGCACTCAGCACACTTCGCGGTCAGTTCGCTGACAATCGCGAATGGTCGGCCGATCCGGCTCGGCCAGCAGTCATCGTCGGCACGGTGGACATGATTGGCAGCCGACTGCTCTTCAGTGGCTACGGCATTGGATTCAAAGGGAAGCCGCTTCATGCTGGTTTTCTCGGTCAAGACGTACTGTTGGTTCACGATGAAGCTCACTTGGAACCCGCGTTTCAGAAGTTGCTCATCGGAATTGAGAAAGAACAGAATCGAAGCAATGAGTTCGGAAAGTTCAGGGTGATGGAACTGTCCGCCACGTCACGGGGAGCCGGAGAAGTGTTCAATCTCACTGACGAAGACCGGGCGAACAGTGAAGTAACGAAACGGATCGAAGCGAAGAAGTTGGTCACACTTCACAAACTCGACGACGAGAAAAAGTTGGCGGACAGGATCGCCGAACTTGCACAAGGCGGACACACGAAGGATCGGGCAGTGCTCGTGTTCGTCCGCAGAGTGGATGATGTCGAGAAGATCGTGAAACAGCTTCCGAAGGGGGCGGTTCAACAACTCACAGGCACACTTCGCGGCCTCGAACGCGATCGCATGGCAGATCCTCGCTCAGAATCCGGCTGCCCGATCTTCGCGAGATTCCTAAAGCCTCCCAAACCGGACGCAGACGAATCCGATCGCTGGAACGTGGAGCCAAAGGCTGGCACCGTCTATCTCGTTTGCACATCGGCTGGTGAAGTTGGCGTGAACATTTCCGCGGATCACATGGTGTGCGATCTCTCCACGTTTGAGAGCATGGCCCAGCGGTTCGGCCGCGTGAACCGCTTTGGAGATTGCAAAGACACTGAAATACACATTGTCCATCCCAATAAGTTTGAAGAGAGTGCCATCGAAACTCGCCGCGCGAACACCCTCGAACTTATTGAGAAGCTCAACGGTGACGGCAGCCCGAAAGCACTTGGCGCTATACCGTTCGACGAGCGGCTAGCCGCCTTCGCTCCAGAGCCGACGATCCTGCCGACATCGGACATTCTCTTCGACGCTTGGGCTCTTACTACGATCAAAGGCAAACTCCCCGGACGCCCACCAGTCGAGCCGTATCTGCACGGCATTGATGAGAATCAGGTGGCGGACACGCTGTTCGCATGGCGGGAAGAAGTGGCCCTGCTGACGGGTAAGGTTCGCGCCGACGATATTGAAGAACTTTTGGATCATGCGAGATTGAAGCCGCACGAATTGCTCCGTGTCACAACGTTTGGGAAAGGTCGCGCTTACGACCAGCTTCAGAGAATCGCGGAAAGAGCCCCAAAGTTACCGGTGTGGATCATCGAGCCGGATGGATTGTTAATCACAGACAAGTCGATTTCGGATCTCGTATTGAAAAGAGGATCGGAGTACACGACACCGCTCGCATCACGGACGGTAATTCTCCCGCCCAAAGCCGGGGGGCTGACCGTCAATGGTACACTGGACGGTGCAGAAACCTTTGTCGCGAATCGCCCTTACGACGTTGGGGGACTTGGTCCAGACTCGCCGCTTCTGCGATTCAAGGTCCGCGTCGATGCTGACGGCGATTCGTGGTTGGAACCCGTCGCGTCGATCATAAACTTCCTCGACGGATTCAAGGCGGAACTTTCCGCAGGAGTGAATCGTTACCGAGATTTGAACGCGGCACTCCGCCAATTGAAGAAACTCGCGGTCCGTCCTAAATTCAGCCTCAAGTTGGCGGTCTCCGGTGAGGACAATGATGGGGAAAGTTCCGGGGTCCAAGAGTATCTCATTCTCCAGTCAATCCAGACCAAGAAGGGAATCGGTCAAACGCCCGCATGGCCCGCGTTGAACAATCACTTGGAT
>JAYUVA010000729.1:0-7100 GCA_043754375.1 Candidatus Kuenenia sp.
GCAAACTTCAGCAGCCACGGCCACAGACTCAGGATTTTCTTCGGTTCAATCCGCAACGCCGTCTGTCGGCTGAGCATTCCCTTGATGCCTTTGCCGATCTGACCGGGACGTGCCAGAGGAATCACATGACTTGGGCTGACGTAACCACAGTTGCCGTGGGAGCACGCTTTGCCAAATCTCCCTTTGTCAATGAGCGTGACATCGCGTCCGGTCTGTCGCAAATACCAGGCAGAAAATCCGCCAATGACTCCACCACCGATGACGACTGTATGAGGCGTTTTGTTTGCCATGGCTCATTTCAAACGGGCAGGCTGAAAGCCTGTTCGACTTATGGTTCAGGTTCGAATACCGGTGCGGAACGGATCAGAATCTTCCAGAATCAGTGACGATTCGCCGGTGATCCATGCCGATCCGGTAATGGTCGGAATGATGGCATCTTTGTCAGCGGAAGTCTCATCCGGCAGCCAGCTGCCTTCAAAAATGCTCCCGACGATACTCTCTTGACGCCATACGGCTCCGGCCGCCAGCTTTCCGTCGGCCGCAAGACACGCCAGCTTCGCACTGGTTCCCGTGCCACACGGTGACCGATCATAGGCACCACCAGGACACATGACAAAGTTTCGACTGTCGGCATCTGCATGAGTCGGCGGTCCAAACAATTCGATGTGATCAATTTCCCCGCCATCCGCTCCCGTGATGCCGTTTTTTGCGAGAGCATCGCGAATCTTCAGTGTCAATTCAGACAGTTCCTTCCACTTTGCCAGTTGCAGATCCTGACCGTGATCACTCACCAGAAAAAACCAGTTCCCGCCCCACGAAATGTCACCGGTGACCGGGCCGTGTCCCGGCACATCGACAGTGACGGACTTTCGGCTGCGATACGATGACACGTTCTGCACAGAAACGCGATGATCATCCTGCAGCGTCGCCGTGACAACTCCGACCGGCGTTTCAATGCGATACGAACCCGGCCTAAGCTGTTTCATCCAGCGGAGCGTGACCATGAGTCCGATCGTGCCATGGCCACACATATGCAGATAGCCGGCGTTGTTAAAGAAAATAATGCCGGCCGCGCAGGTGGGGTCCGTTGGCTTGCACAACAGTCCGCCCACCAGCACATTCGAACCGCGCGGCTCATTCATGATGGCGGAGCGAATGTCGTCGAATCCTTCACGAAAAATGTTCAGCCGTTCGCGCAATGGCCCAGCGCCCAGATCCGGACCGCCCTCGACGATGATCCGTGTCGGTTCGCCGCCGGTATGAGAATCGATCACTCGAATAGTCTGCACATTGCTGCCCTACATTAAGCCGCGTCGATGAAGTTCAGCCACGACCTGCTGCACAATCGCCGAGACTTCCGCCGGGTGTGCCGATTTCGCACCTGACTCACCGATCGGACAGCCGCCGACCGGTTGATCCGTGAATCCGTGATTGGACAACATGCACTGCAACTCACGGCTGAGCGAGCCGATGTCCGTCTGCTGTGTGTCCGACAACGGCTGACGGCCATGGCCCATCTTGAATCCGCGTAGTTCCACCGCCGCGCGAAAGCCTTCCGGGAACTCGGCCGAATAGATCATCGTGTCGAAGAGTTTGACAAGGTCATACTGAACCGCACGGGCCGCATCGATTTGATAAGACTTCGTGAGATCATAGAGTTTGCGAGTCAGTTCCGGGACGACTCCGGAACTGGCATTTGTTCCGCCATCGCAGCCGACGAGCAGCATCGGCATCAGCGCCGCGTCCCAGCCTGTGAGAAACGAAAAGTCAGGGCGATTGGGCTTCACAGCCTGAATCATGCGAATCATGTGCGGAATCTCTCCCGAGGAATCCTTGATCGCGACGATGCGCTCGCATTCTTCCGACAGCCGCTGAATGGTGGGGACGTCGATCGGGCTGGCAAACATCGGAATGTTGTACAGTGTCACATCGATCGGCGTGTTGCGTCCGATCTCCTTGAAGTATGCATAGACCGACGCCGGGCTCAGCTTGTAATAAAACGGGGCGACAATCGCGACAGCTCGAATTCCCAGCGACGCATAGTATTCGCAGGCCTTGATCGTTTCTTTCACGTTCGCCTCAGCGGCACCAGCGAGAATCGGCACACGTCCGCGAACCTGATCCGCCAGAATCGCGACGATGCGCCGGCGTTCTTCCGGAGTAAAACGCGTGAACTCTCCGGTCGATCCGTTCGGATACAACCCATGCACACCGCGATCGATGAGCCAGTCGGCGTATCTTCGCAATTCAGGCTCATTGATTCCACCGTCGGCTGTGTACGGAATCAGGTTAGGAGTAAAAATACCCTGGAGACGGGCTTGAGCCATAATTCAGGACTTTCGAGGCAGGAGCTTCGTGAGTTTTGAGCGGTCAGTTCAGCACCGGATGTTCGCGACGAGTGATAGCATGGGTCAAGTGTGAAATCCATCCCGCTCCCCATCGCTCGCGGTTGGGAAGGAATTGACGACCGAATGGTGGACCACCAGGAGCTGCACCGCAGAATCTGTCCTTCAGCTTGTCTATCGACTGAGCGTTCGTTTTCAAGTGTTCTTCGTCCCGGAGGGCTGAAACGCTTCATCGCCAGTTTCTATATCCTCCATCTCTCCAGTTTCGCTCTCACTGGATAGAAATCAGGTTTCAACCAAAGGGATCCAACGCCCGGTGGATCTCCAGGTCAACGACTCTGAGTCGCCATTGAAAAGAGGTTCTTAACCACGAATGAACACGAATAGACACGAATAGAAGCAGAGCCTGATTGTCGTCAGAGTGGCGTAACGAATGTCATAAATCGGGAAGTCGATATTTGTTTGCTGGTTTGCTTTTGAATCAAAGGAAGAAAGAGGAAGGTAAAAATGCGATGAACCGACCCCCCGTCGGAGCCCTTCGCATCCTGCGATTCCATTCGTGTTCATTCGTGTTCATTCGTGGTTAAAAACCTTCACAACACCACTCTTTTCCATTCCAGCTTCGCCCTTTTGAAGTTCAGAATAATGCCAACCCTCAAGCCAGTGATTCGCAGGTAATTCAGCATCTGGCCAAGTTCGTGGTCCCCGATCTGATCGATGGTTTTTGCATCGACGACGATCTGATCAAAACAGATCAAATCGGGAATGTATTCGCCGACGATGACAGACTTGTACACCACATCGAACTTTGGCTGTTGCCGGAACTGTATGCCTTGCAGTCCGAACTCCACGGCCAGTGAATTCTCGTATGGCTTTTCCAGCAGCCCGTGGCCGAGAGTATTCAGCACCTCCATCGCACAACCGACAATGCGATGGACTTCTTCACGCAACAGGAGGCTGGTGGCATCGGGCATCGGAGGAAACCAAATGCAGGAAGACGGGAACCACGAATGGACACAAATGAACACGAATAAGGCAGGAAGAGAAAGAAGCGAAATCAATAGCAAATGTATCTTTGAGAGTAAAGC
Source organism: Candidatus Kuenenia sp. (assembly GCA_043754375.1). Classification (GTDB taxonomy): domain Bacteria; phylum Planctomycetota; class Planctomycetia; order Planctomycetales; family Planctomycetaceae; genus SXXK01. The sequence goes on from JAYUVA010000729.1 coordinate 3,434, forward strand.
CTGTTGAAAACGACTCCTCACCTTGAATTGCGATTCGATTCGTGTTCATTCGTGTTTATTCGTGGTTAAAACCGTTTTCATCAGGCACGAACCAAGAATGGACACGAATAAGGCCGGAATAATATGACAAATCACCCGGAGAGTGGATACCTTCACCAACCAGTATTTTCACTTCCGCCATGAGCCTTTTGACAAAGTTAAATGACCTCAGAACTACGGAAGCAAGGTTGAGATGGCGGACCGCTTTTCGACGAAAGAAACAGCGAAAGACACCGATTCGAAAGGGTGCCGTGGCTGTGCGGCGGACAGGAATGTCAACCTACGGGTTTTTCGGAAGCGCCACGTGAAAAGCGGCACCGCCGGTTTTCGGGGTTTCGTGCAGGATTATGCCGCCATGCATGCGGACGATCTGCCATGCGAGGCACAGTCCAAAGCCCAGTCCGCGGCCGGCCGAACGGCCTGAATAGAATGGGTTGAACAGGTGCCGTCGCACTTCATCAGACACGATGCCGGGGCCATCATCGACCACGGATAATTCGACGGTGTTCGGCAGATCATCGCGGAGTGTGACCGAAACACGGCCGTCCTGATCGGCTCCACGCAGTGATTCGACCGCGTTGCGAACAAGTTGTGCAATGAGCGTGCTCAACTGGGTTCGATCCGCAACGACGTCAATCACGTCGGCGGTTGTAGCAAAGTGAATCTCGACGCCGGCGTCGGCAGCGGACCTGTCGCACGGTGCCAGCGTCTGCTGTACGACTTCGACCAGGTTGATATTCTTCTTCTGCGGTTGTGGCGGACGAGCGAACAGCATCGAATTGCCGATCATATCGCGAACGCGCCAGGCCTGAGCGCCAATCGTTTCGAAGGCCTGTTTGCGTTCAGTCGAATGTTCGCTCTTCAAAAGGATCTGAGTCTGTCCCAGAATGCTGCCGAGCGGATTATTGATTTCATGTCCCGCTCCGGCGGCGAATTCGGCCATGGCTTCCAGCACGTCGGCACGCGGCAAGAGGACGGCTCGATCACTCGCGCGGGACAGTAATTGGCGACATGTCGAAATCAGTGTCGCCTGAAGCCTCTCTCTCGCGGGTTCCACGACTTCCGGAAATTGAATAATCAAGGCCGCCGCCAGATCAGGCCACGGCAACACCATTAAATGCAGGCCACCGATGAGTCCCGTCTCAGCAATCGCTTCGATGATGTCGCCCTGATCGAGTAGAATCGCAAAGGGTTGAGCAAGTAAGATGCTGCTGAACTGCGGCCCATGTTCATCAACGGAGCGGCAACACGTCACCTGCAATTCCTCAGCCGATCCGGGGCTGATCAGCACCGCAGCTGACGCACCACCCAGCCGAATCCATGCTTCGACGACGAGCGACGACAGATCGTCCCAGCCGCATTCACAGACCTGTGCGTCCAGCAATCGATGAAGAAACGGCCCGTCACCGATCTGTTCTTCCATCGAAATGCTCACCTGCGTTGCTCCAACCGTGTCGATGGTGTGCTGTCCCTGCCACAATGTCACACTCCCCCTTCAATGGCAGTGGGGCTAAACGATGAAGCGGTCGCACAAGGGCGACCGCTCATTCGTATCGAGTGCTCTGTCAACAAGTGGCGTGGAAAAGGGGTCAGGAACCAATAGTGCGGAGCACCCTTTGGGCCATTTGGCTATTGGTTCCTGACCCCTTTTCCAAGCCCTGACAGAGCACTGGTTGCGGCGACTTCTATCTGGACTGCAGTTGCTCAATATCCAGCAATCGACAGATGTGATCGATCAGGGAATCAACTTCAAATGGCTTCTGAAGAAAGTGATTGGCACCAGCCGACTTGAGTTCCTGAATCTTGTCCTGTTCGACCATGCCGCTGATGCAGATGATGCGAACGTCATCAAGTGCTGAATCGCCGCGTACGCGTTGGCAAACTTCTTTGCCATTGATATCCGGAAGCATGACGTCCAGCACGATGATGTCCGGATGATATTCTTTGACCATCATCCCTGCGTCGAAACCATTGTTGGCGACGCGGACTTCAAATCGACCGTCGGCCTGCAACGCATCCGTGATCATCTCGACGAGCTCGTGGTCATCATCCACGATCAAAGCCTTGCGCTTACCGCTTTCCAGTGCGTCGGTTGGAATTCCGTTCTCTTTCATGAACTTGTACAAAATGTCGCGCGGAATCCGGCGAAATCGCGAACCGGGGACACGGAACCCTTTGAGCTGGCCGGAATCAAAGCAGCGAATAATCGTCTGCTGACTGACCTTACAGATCTTGGCGGCCTCGCCGGTAGTGAAAACTGTTTTCATGAGCACAATCCGTTTTTTGGAAAAGCGATGAGCTGCAACTGAGCAGCATCCCACCGTCCGACAGCACCTGCCGGACGCCATCCCTGACGCTTCAGCGCCGAACACTGGCAACCTGTTGCTTCTGATCCGGAACCGCAAATCTCGCTCCCGGTTGTGTCAGCAACCCTTGAGAGATCCAGAAACCAGGACGTTGAAGACCACCCACGTAACTCTCAATTTCGCGTTTGAGTTACAGGGGCTTCCCTGTTCCTGCCAACCCTCAACTCGACCGATTGTATCCAATTACCAAAGACCGTCAACTGTAGTTTTATTGCGCAGCTTGCCTGTTTTTACGTGGTGATTGAAATTTTAGTGGTGAATCGGGAGGTTTCGGAAGTTTGAAGGACAAATCTTCTTCCAATATTTCCTTCCAGGTCTCCCAGACTGCGTTCTTTTCGGTTCTACCTATTCTACGCCACACGATGCGGATTGCATTGGCCACACGGCTCGACTGTCAGGGCCGCAGGTTTTTGGCAGCGCGCTCTGCCGACCAGACTCGACAAACCTCACCAGTCTTCGAGAAGCCGTTTTCCACATTCGCTGACGTGGAATAACGATGCTCTCCCGTCTCGCCGTGCATGAATTCGAACAGAATCTTCGTTGTAGCTGGGGCATCTGACTCATCTACCGGCAGAGCAAAAAAGACGGGCTCGCTCCCGTCACCGGCGGAACTTTCCGTCGTCAGTTGCTGATGTCCTTTAACGTTCCTCCAGCTCACAGGGATCGTCGCTGCCGTCTTTCGATTGAGTGCAAAAAAAACCAGGTGACTGCGTTCCGGAACAGAATCGGCAGATGTTCGCATTTGAAGACATTGTACTTCACCTTTCGAATCGCCGGTTCGATAGACGGGAACCGGCAATGCCAGGCGTTCGTCTGCCAGATCCAGGCGGTACATAATCTGGTTATAGTCGTACCGCGGCGTCTGTTCGGTATTACCGGAAAACGTATGAGTGTAAGTTCCTTCAAAAAAGATCACTCGACCATTTTCGCGATCGAACATCGGATGTTGTTTGGGATTGTAAAAACTGTATTTGTCGTGTGTCACAACTTTGCGAGCGTAGAGCCATGGGCCGATCGGCGTATCGGCCTCGGCAAACCAGATTTCACCAAGCATTGATGTGCCCCAGGACTCCAGCATGATCATCACCCACCGCTGGCGATATTCATTCCAGTACACGGATCCTCCGTGAGCGTTGACTGGCTTACCTGAGTCCACATCGACGAGCTGAAAATGCACGTCCTCGGGTTTCAGGTCTCCGGATTTGAGCAGTCGTTCCTGAAGTTGACCGCGCACCGTCGGGACTCCGCGTTTCCAGCTGTAT